>JAYTTM010000440.1:0-1736 GCA_043745055.1 Chitinophagaceae bacterium
CCTGCAGCAGAAATTACTTTGTTTGAAAAGCGGATGATGAATTACAAAAATCTTTTTGATCCGGAAACCAAATTGATGAGGGGCAAAAATAAAGACGGCAGTTTTCAATCGCCTTTCAATCCATTTAAATGGGGCGATGCATTTACAGAAGGTAACAGCCTGCATTACAGCTGGAGTGTATTTCATGATGTGCAGGGACTGGTAAAATTAATGGGTGGAGAAAAACAATTTGTTGCAATGCTTGACACCATATTTAGCATGCCGCCTGTTTTCGACGATAGTTATTATGGCGGCGTTATTCATGAAATAAGGGAGATGCAGATTATGAATATGGGCCAGTATGCGCATGGCAACCAACCCATACAACACATGATTTACCTGTACAATTATGCAGGCCAACCCTGGAAAACACAGTACTGGAGCAGGGAAGTAATGAACCGTTTGTACAAGCCCACACCCGATGGTTATTGCGGCGATGAAGACAATGGACAAACTTCTGCCTGGTATATTTTTTCTGCCCTTGGATTTTATCCTGTTTGTCCGGGTACAGATCAATATGTGTTGGGTGCACCTTTATTTAAAAAAGTTACGGTACAACTGGAGTCGGGGAAATCACTTATAATTGATGCAGCAGCCAACAGTGATGAAAATAAATATGTACAGCAATTAAAGTGGAACAATGCTTTGTACAATAAAAATTACCTGCGTCATTTTGATTTGCTGAAAGGGGGTAAATTAAATTTTTCTATGGGGCCAAAGCCAAACTTTACAAGAGGAACTAAAATGGAATCATATCCTTATTCATTTTCAACCAACAAATAATAAGTTAAGAATTTGGATTACTGCCGTTCGTAATTTGTAGGCTAAAATTTTTATCCTGTATCTAAATCAGGACAGCAATCCGGTTATTATCATTTACTTTTATTTTAAACTTTCTTTAGTATGCAATCACGTAGAAGATTTATTCAAAATACAGGCGTTTTATCTGCCGGTATGTTGTTAAGTAAATCAAATGGTTTTGCTATTGGGCAAAATGATTTTGTAACAAAAAGGCCTGCGTTTGCAGATAGAAAGTTTACCAGCGATGCTGTGGAAGCTACCATTATAAAAATAAAAAAACAAATAGCCGATCCTGAATTAGCCTGGTTGTTTGAGAACTGTTTTCCCAACACATTGGATACAACAGTTGATGTTGAAATAATCAATGGCAAACCGGATACCTATGTAATTACCGGTGATATTGATGCCATGTGGATGAGGGATAGCACAGCACAAGTTTGGCTCTATTTATCCTTAATAAAAAAAGATGCAAAACTGCAGCAATTAGTTGCCGGCGTTATCAATCGCCAAAAGAAATGTATTTTACTGGATAGATATGCCAATGCATTTTATAAAGATGTAAATAAAGTAAGCGAATGGAAGAGTGACCTTACCCAAATGAAGCCCGGTATACATGAACGTAAGTGGGAAATTGATTCACTTTGTTATCCCATCAGGCTGGCCTATCATTACTGGAAATATACAGGAGATACAACTGTATTTGATAGCGATTGGGTACATGCTATTGAACTAACTGTACAAACATTTAAAGAGCAGCAACGCAAAGAAAATAACGGACCTTATAGTTTTCAACGTACCACTGCATGGGCAACCGATGGTGTTCCTTTAGGAGGATATGGTTATCCTGTAAAGCCTGTAGGCCTTATCTGCTCTATGTTCCGGCCAAGTGACGATGC
>JAYTTM010000441.1:0-1733 GCA_043745055.1 Chitinophagaceae bacterium
CAAAAAACAATGGAAAATGACAAGCTGATAAACTTTGGTAAAAAATATGCAGCAGCATGGTGTAGCCAAAATCCGGATAGTGTAGCAGCATACTTTTCCTCAACAGGTTCGCTAAGTGTAAATGCCAATCAACCTGCTGTAGGACGGGAAGCAATATCGAAAGTAGCTGAAGGATTTATGACCGCATTTCCGGATATGATTGTTAGCATGGATAGCCTGGTAATACAACCCGATGCAACCGCATTCCACTGGACGCTTACAGGTTCTAACACAGGGCAGGGAGGCACAGGCAATAAAGTAAAAATCAGCGGTGTTGAATTGTGGCAGTTTGATGCAGATGGGCTTATTCATGAATCTAAAGGCAGTTTCGATGCGGAGGAATACAGCCGGCAATTGGGAGTGAAAAAATAAATATATTCAACACTCAAATCATCAAACTATGAAAAATAAATTTTCAAAAAAGCTGCTTGTAGCAATGCTGTTTAGTTCGTCTATACTAACAGCACAGGTACAGGTAAGTAAAGAACCCCGACATAAAAATGCATTGGAGAATAAATATCTGCGGCTGTTAGATGTTAAGCTTGCACCCGGTGACACAACTTTATTTCATATTCATTCTACAGCTTCTGTTTTTTTGCATTTCACCAATACAATGGTAGGCACACAGATAAAAGGACAAGAATGGAAAAAAGCCAGGAATATTGCAGGCACTGCGTCGTATCGTTCTTTTCTGAATGACACTTTGGTTCACCGGGTAAGTAATTTGGATACTGTTCCTTTTCATGTTACTGATGTGGAATTACTTTCCCCTTACAAACCAGCCATAAAATTACAACCATTGCCGTTTACCCTATTGTTTGAAAATGAAAAAGTAATCGCTTACCGGTTAACAACAGGAGTATTCAATAACCAGATCATTAAAAACCGTGGGCCAATAATAGCAGAACTGATAACAGGTAACGAAGTAATCCTTCGTAACAAAAAAGGGAAACAACTTTTACAACTAAATGCTGGAAAATACCTGTATATAAAACCAGGCACCGCATTTTATTTTTCTGCAAAAGGAAATGAAGAAACTAACTTGGTATTGTTTGAAATTAAATAACCAGTTTTTATCTGGTGAATGGAAAATTTTTTAAAAATGGTAAAGCGGTTAGCAATGTTTTTACCGGGCAGGCGGAGTAGGGAAAGTTTAAAAATAAATCCAGCTTCATTAGCAACAAATAACTTTATACAAATCAGTTTATACCATCATTATTCTTTAAAATAAAAATATGCCCCACTTAAAAAAAATACGATTTGCCATTTGTACTATTTGTTTTTGCATGAGCTTATCATCAACTGCCCAATCATTTCTTCCACCTGTTTTGGACTGGCATGGCAACAGCGAATCATTCATTGCCAAACCAAATAATCCGTGGATAACAACAGCAGAAAAATCAGGTTTTCAAACCACACCAGATTATAATGAGACCATGAGTTGGTTTAAAAAATTAGCAGCTGCTTCTCCCTTGCTAACAATGGTTTCTATTGGTAAAAGTGTTGAAGGCCGTGATATTTATATGATAATTGCCTCAACTGAAAAAAATATAACTGCCTCAGCATTAAAAAAATCAGGCAAGCCAATTTTATTGGCGCAGGCAGGTATTCATTCTGGTGAAATAGATGGTAAAGATGCAGGCATGATGTTGCTCCGTGATATTGCTTTTGGTAATAAAAAATCATTGTTAGAT
>JAYTTM010000442.1:0-1731 GCA_043745055.1 Chitinophagaceae bacterium
GCAAAACGGTGACTGATGGCAAATTCAAAAGTACCTTTTATGGGCACCATTACCGTTTGGTTATCTATTAGTAAGTTACCACCAAAAGTGTTTTTTGTATAAGCCGTCTTTTTCACTACAGGCTTGTCTTTAACAGTAGGGTCTTGTGCCATCAGTGTTGTTGCGGTTACTGCAATACCCATTACCCAAAGTCCAATCGCTTTTAAGTAAATGGCAAACGGATGAATATTTCTTTTTTTCATGATAATAGATTTAATTGTTTTTGGCACCTTGTTTTATCCAGGCATAGATTAGATCATTGATTTCTGAATCCGGTCCTTTACCAATGGGCATGATGGGAGATTTTTTTCCAGTAAGCCATAGCATTAATAAACTATTGTCGGGATCTCCTACTTTCAGGTAATTTCCAATGGTTAATGATTTGTAAGAATTGGAAGCAGATAAATCCGGTGCTTTGGCACCAGGTGCATGACAACCGCTGATTGCACAACTTTTATTAAAGATGGGTGTGATATCTTTGGTATAACTCATTTCAGTAGTGATACTAGCACCGGCATTTTCAACCACCGTAACAGTTTTGTAACAACCCGAGATAGCAAACATCAGTAGGATAATTAAGCCGGATAGTAGGGCTATTTTATTTTTTAACATGATTGTTCATTTTAGCGTAAAAAAGATGCTTGCTTATTTTTTAAATTTCAAAACCAAGTTCGCTTTAATTGAGTGTGCGATTTGTGCATTATCAAAAATGGCAAATCCAAAATACTGATCAGTAAGTGCAGAAAAATCAACATCATAAACAGAATCTGGTGCTTTTAATGTTCTTGAATATTCTAAAATCCATCCGGTTCCGGTATGGGTTGCCCTAACTGAGATGTCTCCTGCACTTCCGGTATAACCGGCATCATTTAGTGTTACTCCGGGAATAGCTTTTGGACCTACGCCGGAACCCACTCTTTGGAAATCAGTTCCTACATTTGGATCAATAGTGCTTCCATCAGTGGTTCCATCACTATATGTTAGCACACCAGTAGCAGATATGGCTGTAACTAACTTTGCAGAACCGGCTGTTATCTCACTATTCATAATCCAACCATAATCTGTTTTTGCCGGAATGATATATTTTGGAACAGCAACAACTACTGCAGGTACGGAGCCTGTGATGGTTAGGTTTTGTTTGTTATTTGCATACACATCAGTTCCCGGATCTCCTTTTCTTCCGTTCGGATAAGTATTGTCCTGGTATTGATCATGAATTTGGAATGCAGAGTTTACACCACCCCTTACAGACTTCCAATGCCACATATCAATCTTTTCAGTTGCATAATTGGTAAAGTGTCGGCTGGAACCATCAAGAGCAGGTAAGCCAGTATGACAAGATTTGTAACAAGTAGCTCCATCCCATCCCTGAACAGAATTATTGATGTTCCAAAGCATGGCCATTTTATCTTCATAAAAAGCTTTTCTTAACACAGCTCCTGTTACGGGATCAAAATCCGGAGCGCCTTTTTCCTGAGCCCATCTTTGTGTGGTAGGATTAAAATACCATGGTTCGCGTTTTAATGATTTGGTTGGATCTACCCATTCTGCCAAAAAATAAATTTTGGAATCGTCATACACTGCGCGAATGGTAACGGAAGGAATAATATTTCCTGTGTATCCTCTAAATACATCTCCGGTCACTTCAGGCACTTCAGTACCAAATTGAAGTTTCGGCACATCGTTCCAAAG
>JAYTTM010000443.1:0-6295 GCA_043745055.1 Chitinophagaceae bacterium
AATTCTCTACAAATGGTCTTAGTCCTGCACTGAATTTTTCCCCTGAATAAACGCCTGTTAATATGGAAATAAGTGTAATGCCTATTTGAGCAGTTGATAAAAACTTATCAGGATTTTCGGTTAAAAACAAGGCTGCTTTTGCTTTGGAATCTCCTTTATTGGCTAGTCCTTCCAGCCTGCCTTTGCGTGCACTTACCAGGGCAATTTCACTCATCACAAAAAGCCCGTTCACTAAAATCAATATAAATAAAATTATTATCTCTGTCATGCGTGTGTATTACCTGTATAATTATTTTTGTGGGCTAATAGCCGCAAATATCTGTAATCTATATTAAATGGCTAAAATCTTTGATTTAACCACCTGACAAAAAAAATGTACATTTTATTATCAATACTGTGAAACAACAATTTTTATAAATATTTTTTTAAAAAATGAACTGCAAAATATCATTTCAGGAAAGGGCGCAACTGGCGCAGAAAGCATTATCCAAACAGCAGCCTGTTACCTTGCAGCAAGCAAAAATGCAGGTAGAAAAATCAGTCCAAATGAGTTCACAAAAGAACAGGAAACAGCGGAGCTAATACAATTTATTGACGAACATAAACTTTGGTACCCACAGGTCTTTGATAAAGACCATAAAATAGGGGAGGGTGCAGAACAAAAAGTTTTTCTCCAAAAAAATGGCACGGCTGTTGTAAAAAATAAACGACGCAATATTTTATCTTTTCTGGATAGATTACTTTAATAGTTCACTCCACCACAATCCACTTAAAACCTTCAACAATTTTAAAACGTTAAACTTCCTCCGCCTATTTCCCCTTCCTTGCAATCATAATCAACCGTGGAGATTTTCTTACATCATAATTGGCAAAATTATAATCACCAAAAACTTCCTGTATCTGTAATCCCTGGTAGGCAAACATTTCGGTAAAATCGCCGAGAGAGAACTTGGCTACTTTTTCTGTGTATTGCAGCGGCTCCTGAAGCGTTTCATCTTCCACTACAATTTTTTTATAGAAATGGGTTTCATCAAACCATTTGGTGATGAAATAATTTACGCCATCAATTTCTTTATCAAACTGGTGTACCAGGTGATCTTCGGCAAAGTGAACGTTGAGGTAGTCCATCACAAAACAGCCATTGGGTTTTAATGATTGTGCAATGGTACGGATGGCATTGTCATGCTCACGGCGGGTGTTGAAATAACCAAAGCTGGTAAAAAAATTAAAGGCAAAGTCATAATAATTTATCCAGAAAGGCAGCCGCATATCGTGCCGGTAAAAATGGAGTGTTTCCGTTTGGTATTGCAATGCAGCTTCAATGCTATCTTCACTTAAATCTATCCCGGTAACATCAAAACCTTTCTCTGCAAGATGAATAGAATGACGGCCCTTGCCACAAGCCACATCCAGCATGGAAACACCTGCAGCCGGCTGTAAATGCTCAATCAATTGGTCAATAAAAAGCGAGGCCTCATCCTGATCTCTGTTAAAATAGAGCTGGTGATAGTATGAAGAATTGAACCAATCTTTAAACCAGGGATGATTTTCCATCAGAGCGTTTTACAATGTATTTAGGCAAATGTTTTTATAATCAAAACCAGCAAACCATAAATTACGGTTAGTACAAAAATACCTTTGGCCGTTTTGTCTTTATTGCTGTTGATGTAAATAGTAAACAACAAAGCATTTAGCAATAAAGAAAGCGTTAATGCTACTGTGAGCTTTTTATAACCAGGGTCATTAAATAACATAAATTCTATCATTGCTTTGAATGAATAAATATTAAAGTTCACAAATTTAAAAAGCAGTATCCCCAACAGCGGTGCTATCAAACCCAAAATAATACCAAGTAAAAAATTATCCTTTTTAAAAATCATTTTATTGTCCAGTTTTTTTCGAGTAATGCTTTTAGTTTATAATTGGTAAGGTCAAACTGCACGGGCACAACACTTACAAAATTGTTCTCCAAAGCCCACACATCTGTATCTTTCGATTTATCGAAGTTGATAAATTTTCCCGTAAGCCAGTAATATTTTCTCCCCTGCGGATCGGCACGTTCATCAAAATCTTCCTCGTATTTGGCGTAAGCCTGTTTGCACAATTTCACCCCTTTTATCAACTCTAGCGGCAGCTTGGGAAAATTAACATTCAGTAAAAAGTGTTTGTCCAATTTTTTCTTCAGCAGGCTACTTACAATTTTGTTAATGTAAAAGCGGGAAGCCGTAAAATCGGCATCCACACTAAAATCCATTAATGAAAAACCAATGCTGGGGATACTTTCAATAGAAGCCTCCATAGCGGCACTCATAGTACCACTGTAAATTACATTGATAGAATGATTGGCTCCATGATTAATACCACTGAGACAAATAGTTGGTTTACGATGCAATATTTTATCTACAGCCAGCTTTACACAATCTACCGGAGTGCCGCTTACCTGCCAGGCTTCAATACCGTCAAACAAATCAACCTTATTCATCCGCAATGGCTGTCCAATTGTAATGGCATGTCCCATGCCGCTTTGCGCTTTGTCTGGCGCTACAACAATAACATTACCTAAATCTTTTACCGCCTCAACCAGGTTACGAATGCCCGGCGCTGTAATGCCATCATCATTTGTAATAAGTATGGTGGGAAGTTGTTTTGCTTTCGCCATTTGTATAATTTATAAAAATCAAAAATTCCATTTAGATAACATCTACCTAAAAGTTTAAACAACTATTTCAATTGTTTGCATAAAAAACTATCCGAAAAAATGCCTTTAAAGCCCAACTCTTAAAAATAATTAACTAAACCAATGAAATAATGGTTTGCCAATAATCTGCCGGAAAGGCCATGGAATAGAAACCAATATTAGTATAAGTGCCGTGCCGAAGAATATCAACATCTTTTTATGTTTAGCAGCATCTGTTGTGGCACGTTTTACACTTGCCCTGCCAATATGCACCAGCACCCAGGCCAATAACATCACACTTAAATGCTCCATTGTAAAAAACCGATTGTAAGGGTCTTTCATGTTATTGCCCAAATCTTTCATTTTATCGAACCAGCCATTGCCAAAATAAAGTAATAACCCTAGCAATAATTGTATGTCGCAACTAATCATAAAGAAAAGGTTGCTCTTGTCATCACTATTAGTAAACACTCGTTTTTTCACAAAGCCACTCACCGCATTAATTAAAGTAAGTACTCCAAATATTAATACAGCCCATCTTATAAGACTGTGTAAAACAATAACTGTTTGCATAAATTGAATTTTTACAAAAATAAGACGTGACGGTTGGTTGTAGCAATATTATTTAAATAGCAAACCTTAATAACCGCTAATACAAAGCAACAGCCGTATGTACAATAAAAACAGGTAACTATTTTTAAGGCATCAACATTTAAATAATTTAATTGATTTTAAAAAGAGTATGGGCGTTGCCCCGCAAAATACAGGCGGGGCCGGGCTTTTCGCTGCAATCTTTTTTTGCCGAAATACAGGGGCAAAAAAAGGATTTCCGCTTCAATCCCTAACGCAGTGCATCGTTACAGCTAATTAGTACATTCGTTAATAACCAGCCAATACATATCAAATCCTTCATTAAATTTCAGATGTATCATATAAACCTGTCCCGCTGGATGTATTTAAAATTGTGAATCTCTATTTAAAAACAAAAAAGTGTAAATCAACGTTAGGCCTTCGTCCGTTGAATCAGCAAAAAAACATTTAAACCCCTAAACGGCAAAACAAAGTAGCAAGCAGAAACTGCGACAATCTTAAATGCACCCACCCTGCTAAATTAAAGTTGCACAAACTGCTGTTTCAGTTTTTGTAGAAGTACACATTCATTTTAAATTTTATCAAAATAAATTTTGATAAGCTAAATAGTTTAGTATCTTTGTGCTAATCAAATTAGTTGCATTATGTCTCAAGCTGGCCAAAACTTAAAATATCTCCGCAAACTTCGGGGATGGACACAGGAAGAATTCTCCAATAAACTTGGTATTAAAAGATCGTTGATTGGTGCATACGAAGAAGAGCGTGCTGACCCCCGACTGGAAGTATTGGAAATAATAGCCGATATTTTTAAACTCACACTCGATGAGTTGCTGTTGCAGGATTTAAGCAATACCGGCACCAGCTATTTAGCAAAGCGCCGCCAGCAAAAAATGATGACGGCAGAAAGAAACCTCATCCACTTTGTACCGGTAAAAGCCGCCGCTGGTTATTTGGCAGGTTATGCCGATAGTGAGTTTATTGATGAGTTAAATACTTTCACACTTCCCATGTTAGCAGGCGGTCAATACAGGGCATTTGAAATTATTGGAGACAGTATGATGCCCACACCAAGCGGCAGTATCATTGTAGGCGAAAAAATAGAAAATAATCCGGATGAGATTAAAAGCAATCAGCCATATATTGTAGTCAGTCGCAACGAGGGTATTGTTTACAAAAGAATCGTAAAAAATAATCGGCAAAAAAATAAATTTACCCTCGTAAGCGACAATCCGCAATATCAGCCCTACCAGGTAAATGCCGAGGATATAGTAGAGCTTTGGCATGCACAAATGGTACTCAGCAAAGTAAGCCAGCAGCAGCGATGGGATGTAGATTCGTTGGCCAATATGGTAAATAATCTTCAAAGCCAGGTAAGTAGTATGAAGAAGAAGATGAACTAATTGCTTTTGTTGAAGGTTGTTGAAAATGGTTATTTGTTGTTGAAATAGTTCTCGGGTTGATATGGCTGATTAGATTGATGACAGAAAGCTGTAAATGGTATTTAAACAAACCATAAACTATCTATAACTACCTGCAAAAAACAGTGCATAACTTTTAAAAACTACCCTAAAAATTTTCATAATTTTAATTCAGATACATTCATTACACAAATTAAAACGCACAATTATGATTAAGTTACAGGTTATTGGTAACCTCGGCAGAGATTGCCAGGTAAAAGAAGTAAACGGTAAAAACGTTATTAACTTTAATGTTGCACATACAGAACGATATAAAGATAACCAGGGAAATCAAAAGGAAAGAACCACCTGGGCAGAATGTGCCTATTGGACAGACAAAACCGCCATCTCCCCATATCTTACTAAAGGGCAGTTGGTTTACGTAGAAGGGGCGCCGGAAGCAGAGGCATATATGAATAAAGAAAATCAGCCAGCTGCTACTTTAAGATTAAGAGTCTCAAACATACAACTACTGGGAGGCAAAAGCAATAGCGATAACCAGGGACAAAGTACAGCTAACAATACAACTGCCTATTCAGCCACTCCTCAGGTTACTGCACCTGTCAGCAATGGAAATACAGCTGCTGATGATTTACCTTTCTAAAAAAAGTACCTACATAAAAAATATGACTGCCTTTAAGAGCAGTCATATTTTTTATATATAGGTGCTGGAGTACTGCACCAAATGATTTTAAATCAATTTTTAAACGCCAATGCTTTTCATTTTAGGCACTAATAAATGCATAATAAGCCATGCAATTACATAGGCAACGCTGCATATGAGAAACATAATTAAATACCCTGTTTCAATATGCCCGATTAACTTATAATAATCAAATAACTTACCGGCAGTTTTTGCAATAAGGATGCCGCCCAATGCACCAAACATTCCACCAATACCAGTTACAGATGCAGTGGCCGATTTAGGAAACAGATCGCTTACGGTAGTATATATATTGGCACTCCATGCCTGGTGAGCAGCCATCGCCAAACCTATAATCAATACTGCCAGCCACATGCTAATGGCTCCAAGGTATTGTGCAGATACAACGGGCAATACGCAAACAGCATATATCAACATAGACGTTTTACGGGAACGAAAAACGGCCCACCCTTTTTTTATAAAATACATGGGAAGCCAGCCTCCAATTATGCTTCCAAAAGTTGCCATAGTATACGCCAATGCAACCGGCAAGGCTATGGCTGTTTTTGTTAAGCCATATTGTTTTTCCAAAAAATCGGGCAACCAAAAAAGATAAAACCACCAAACAGGGTCAGTTAAAAATTTACCCATTGCAAAAGCCCAGGTTTGTTTATAGCTAAGCAATTTACTCCAGGATAATTTTGTTGCATTGCTATTGCTTGCTGTTAATTGCTCATCCTCATCGCTGTGTATATATTCAAACTCAATCGGTGATAGTTTCTTATGTTTAATGGGAATTTCATACAGCACCCACCATAATACTAACCAAATAAAACCTATCATACCAGTAAGAATAAAAGCCCATTGCCAACCCCATCTTGCAACAATAAAAGGAACAGTAAGCGGTGCCAGTATTGCACCAATATT
>JAYTTM010000444.1:0-6294 GCA_043745055.1 Chitinophagaceae bacterium
ATGGATATGTTGCGCTATCACCTGTTCACCATTGGCTGGGCATGGGCTGTAGAGTATGGCCGCAGCGATAAAAAAGAAGATTTTGAAAATCTGTATAAATATTCTCCGCTACACAATTTAAAAAAAGGAACCACCTACCCTGCTACTTTAATAACCACTGCCGATCATGATGACAGGGTGGTACCTGCACACAGTTTTAAATTTGCTGCAACCTTGCAGGAAATGAATAATAACAGCAACCCAACACTAATACGCATTGAGAGCAAAGCTGGTCATGGCGCCGGAAAGCCCACCAGCAAAGTGATTGAAGAAGCAGCAGATATTTGGAGTTTTGTAATGTGGAATCTGGAAATGAAATTTATTTCCCCAACTCCATAGATTGCAAAGAGCAGTATACACTTTTTTTAAAGAGATGTTTATAGTTTCTAAAACATCTGAATTTTTCGTAGCTCTTTTGACCTCACCCCCAGCCCCTCTCCCAAGGAGAGGGGAGATTGACTCTGAAACCTCAAAGCTCTTTTCTTGTTCAATTAGTGAACTCATTTTTCTTGTACGCCAATTTAGAATCAACTTTGAATTTCCCAGTTCGATTCCGCAAAAAATTAAGGGTAAATGCTACTTCATGTAACTTTCGCATTTCAATTATACCTGACTGCAACTCTACCTTATTAAAACTGTAAATTTGTATTATATGAAAATACTCATCACTGGTTCAAACGGATTGTTAGGTCAGCACCTGGTGAAGATGCTGATAGAGACTACTCCTTACCAAGTTGTCGCAACAGGTAAAGCTCACTGCAGGCTGCCTTTTACAGCATCTGCCTTATTTAATTATTATTCCTTAGATATAACAGACGGCGTAGCTGTGCAAACATTTTTGAAACTACACAAGCCAAGTGTAGTAATACATGCAGCGGCGATGACACAGCCAGATCCTTGTGAGGTAGACCCCATTGCGTGCTGGGAAGTAAATGTAACAGCAACCAGGTTTTTAATTGATGCTGCTGAAGAGGTGAAAGCTTTTTTCATCTTCATCTCCACCGATTTTGTATTTGACGGCTTAAATGGCCCTTACATTGAAACCGATACACCTGGCCCGGTAAATTATTATGGCAGCAGCAAATTAGCCGCAGAAAAATCAGTAACGGAAAGCAGTCTGTTGCAATGGGCCATAGTAAGAACGGTGCTTGTTTATGGCAATATCTTAGTGGGTAACAGGAGCAATGTAATAAGTTGGGTAAAAGAAAACTTAGCGCAGGAAAAACACATTAAAGTTGTTGGAGACCAATGGCGCACACCTACCTATGTAGAAGACCTTGCAAAAGGTATCCTTTTGGTGATACAAAAAAAGGCAACCGGTATCTATCACATATCCGGAGAAGAAGGCATGAGTCCGTATGACATGGCAGTAGCAACAGCAGATTATCTGCATTTGGATAAATCATTAATGAGCAAGGTAAATGCATCCATTTTTACTCAGCCTGCACGCCGGCCATTGAGGACAGGTTTTATAATTGAAAAAGCAAAAAAAACGTTGGGTTATCAACCGCTGAGTTTTAAGGAAGCTTTAGCGAAAATGTATTGATAGCTCCTTTAACAAACTATATTTTTTAAAAATTGCTATTTTTGTCTCTCCAATTTTATATGAAAGTATTATTAGTAAAATTTATAGCCCTTCTTTCATTGTTAAATGCAGTTGCTTTTAAAGGTGATGCACAAACTTCCTATTTAAACCTACTGCAGTCCTCTGCAAAAACAAATGGTTTATTTAATAAGGTAGAAGATTCGCTCCGCAAACAGTTTGAAGCAAAAAAATTACAATGGCCGCCACAGGAAGTGTATATCCGAAGTTTTAAGTATGATAGATTGCTGGAAGTTTGGGTAAAAAGTGAACCTAAGGATGCTTTTAAATTATTCAAATCGTACAAAATATGTATGCAAAGCGGCACCATTGGGCCCAAAAGAATGGAAGGCGATTTTCAAATGCCGGAAGGATTTTATTATATCAATGAATTTAACCCCAACAGCAATTTTCATTTATCACTAGGGCTCAATTACCCCAATGCATCTGATAAAATCTTAAGTGATTCCTACCGTCCGGGCAATTCCATTTATATTCATGGTAAATGTTTATCAGTTGGCTGCATAGCTATCGATAATTTACCCATTGAGGAAGTTTACCTGATGACCTCTTACGCAAGAGAAGCGGGCCAGGAGTTTATACCCGTGCATGTTTACCCGGTAAAGTACAATGTAAAAAAATCATTTGAATACCTGGCGCAGATTACAAAAGAGAATCAACCCCTTCAACAATTTGTTATTTCCCTAAAAAATGCCTTCGATTATTTTGAAGATAAAAAACAGCTGCCGCTTGTATTGGTAAATAAAAAAGGAGAGTATATTATAAATTAAAATTTCGCATTCATCTAATTTTTAAGACCTGATCAGCTCCCTTTATTTTTGTAAGGTAAATATGGCAATTTTTTAAGCCGGCCATTGATTATTACCTAAAATGCGCCACAGGCGCAGGAATGAGCCATGGCATTGTGCGTTGGCCTTCCTGTGCCAGGTTATTAATAAATGCGGGTAAATTTGTTGCTCAACATTCCCAAGATGCGGGGTTGGCGCCCCCGCCCTACAGGTATGATGCCTCCCATTTCGCCTTCATGCCGTTGGTCGCAAGCTAGAGGGCGGCGCTCATAATTCTTGCAGAGTAAACAATACCCTCTAAAAAAAACAAAAAAGTTTACATTTGATACATGGAAAATATACTCAACGAGCCGGCACTTCAATACAATTACCTCACTGCTGAGGAATATTTGGAAGCAGAAAGAAAAGCCAAGGGAAAACATGAACTGATGAATGGCAAAATCATTACCATGACGGGGGCATCTCTTACACACAACAGGATTGTAAGAAATTTAATAATCGTAATCGGCATCTTTTTAAAAAGAAAGGGTTGTGAAGTTTTCCCCAGTGACATGCGGGTACATATCCCCACCACCAATTCATTTACTTATCCCGATATTACAATTGTCTGCGGCAAGCCCGAACTATTGGATGATCAATTTGACAGCCTGTTAAACCCTATCGTACTTATTGAAGTGCTCAGCCCATCAACAGAATCATACGACAAAGGCAACAAGTTTTTTACTTACCAGCAAATCCCCTCTTTGAAAGAATATATGCTGGTTGATTCTTCCAATTGCATTATACAGACCATTGTAAAAAAAGATAACGGCCTTTGGCAGTTTGAAACCATTACCAACCCCGCCGACACCCTAACCATTCACAGTATTGACCAAACAATTTTAGTAAGCGATATATATGAGGGCGTAAATTTTTGAAGGTAACGGCGTCTTCAAATAAAGTTCACCGCTTTTCCACAGGCGCACAAATAAGGAAAAGTATTGTGTGTTGGCCTTCCTGTGCCGGGTACTTACAAAATACACTTAAATCAGTGTTAACCCCGCCCATTCCTGAACCAACCGGAGCCACAAAGTTGAACCCGTCTCGCCTGTTCCAACATCCTCATGGGAGCATTTCAAATTGTTGCAACCCCAAACGGTTGAATCCGACTCATCCAATAAACCCCTAAATGAAGGTTAAAACAATTACCCAAATCCTTTCCATCCAACCATCTTGTAAATCCTGATCCAGACAATTACCCAAATCTTACTCATCCATTCATCCCTAAATCCTGATTCAGACATTTTATAAATACCTTCACCACCAATATTTACCATTAACTCGAAAAAACAAACCTCATGTTCCCTTCTATCAATCCAGCTACTACAGCCGCCTGGCAGGCATTACAACAGCATTTTACCGAAATGAAAGCGGAACAAATGAAGAAATTGTTTGCTGCAGATCCGGAGCGATTCAATAAATTTTCTTTGTGTGCCGGGGATATCATTTTTGACTATTCTAAAAATATAATCACCGAAAAAACAATGGAGCTTTTAGTACAGCTGGCTCATGAATGCGAATTGCCGGCGGCTATCCAGTCTTTTGTTGGCGGCGAAAAAATTAACGTTACCGAAAACAGGGCAGTACTGCATACCGCCCTCAGAAATTTCAGTGGCAAACCTGTTTTATTTGACGGTAACGATGTGATGCCCAACATACAGGCGGTACTAAAACAAATGAAGCAATTCTGCGACAGTATTCATACCGGAGAAAAAAAAGGCTATACCGGCAAACCAATCAAATACATTGTAAACATAGGTATTGGCGGTAGCGATCTTGGCCCGGTGATGGTGACCGAGGCATTAAAACCATATTGGATTGATGGCTTACAAACCTATTTTGTAAGCAATGTTGATGGTAGCCATATTGCCGAAACGCTAAAAAAAATCAATGTAGAAGAAACCATTTTTTTGGTGGCATCTAAAACTTTTACAACGCAGGAAACCATGGCTAATGCACATACAGCAAGAACCTGGTTTTTGCAACATGCCAAAGAAGAAGCACATATTGCCCAACATTTTGTGGCATTAAGTACCAATGAAAAAGCAGTTACTCAATTTGGTATTGCGCCAGAAAATATGTTTGTTTTTTGGGATTGGGTTGGCGGCAGGTACAGTTTATGGAGTGCCATAGGTTTATCAATTGCGCTAACGATAGGCTACGCTAATTTTGAAGCCTTGCTAAAAGGTGCTTATTCTATTGACACCCATTTAACCAACACGCCATTAGAAAAAAATATTCCCGTGCTGATGGGTTTAATCGGCATCTGGTATACCAGTTTTTATGGTGCCGCCACAGAAGCCATTTTACCGTACGATCAATACCTGCACCGATTTTCGGCCTATCTGCAACAAGGCAATATGGAGAGCAACGGAAAGTATGTTGACCGAAACGGCAACAAAGTAACTTATGCCACCGGCCCTGTAATTTGGGGTGAGCCCGGCACAAACGGTCAGCATGCTTTTTATCAATTGATACACCAGGGCACTCAATTAATTCCCTGCGATTTTATTGCCCCGGCCATCAGTCACAACCCAATTGGTGAGCACCATAAAATTTTATTGAGCAATTTTTTTGCCCAAACAGAAGCATTGATGAATGGCTCTGCCAATGAAAATCCGTACAGGGTATTTGAAGGCAACCGACCAACCAATTCATTCCTGGTAAAAGAAATTACACCTTTTACATTGGGTGAGTTAATTGCATTGTACGAACATAAAATTTTTGTTCAAGGGGTTATCTGGAACATTTATAGTTTTGATCAATGGGGTGTAGAATTGGGTAAGGTGCTGGCCAATAAAATTTTTCCGGAGTTGCAGGATGATGCTGTTATAAATGCGCATGATTCCTCTACCAATGCACTCATTAATAATTATAAAAAAATGAGACAGGGGTAAATTAACAGGGATAATTGATTGAATAGAAAAGCGTTTTCTTTATTGGATTATTATCAATTTACTTTTTTGAATTCACCCCTGTTGTGAATTTAAAACGATTCACCATAAATTAAGTCCCTGTTGTGTGTTTTCAGCAACAGGCAAAGTTTTGTAACCGAATACAGTTTGCATTTATTTTTACAGTGAATACATAAGGTCGCCCACGTTGGTCGTTGGTGAAAAAACGCAACTACGCCTTGCCGGGATACCAGGATTTCTTAAATGACATTTCACCAAAAGCAATATCACATTTAAAATGCCCTAATGGCTCTTACAAACCTTATTGTCTCACTTTTATCATGCATACCCTGTCCCGGAGCGTTAAAATTTTGCAGCCAGGCTTGTGTACTATTTACTTCTGTGGAACTCCAGTAAAGTTTATTTGCAAACCCTCCCACAACGTTTCTTTGTAAAAAGAGTATGTTCAACTCCAATTTTGAAGGTAAATACCAATCTGCATAAGTAACACCGTCAGACGTAACACTGTATTCATTACAAATTCTGGCTGCAAAAGTATTTCCATCTACCGGGCCCTGGTTTGCAATTATTATGGCAGTATTTTTAAGGCCGGCTCCTATTCCATCTCCCAATGCAGAAGTATTGGTATAAGTACCACCGTACCACCTGGTGCCAGTAATAAGGTCAGCCTTTGCAGCAATTAAGCCATGTTGCCCTCCATCATAAACATAATAAACTATCCCGCCACCATATGATTCACCAACATAATGAACAGTAGTAAACCATCTGGTGCCATTATAGTATTCAAAACTTTTAATACTAGTATTAAAAATAGTTAAACCTACCGCTGGTGACACAATTGCATTTCGCTTAACTGAATCCATACGGGGTGGTAAAAAGCCCAGCGAATCCGACGTAATGTCCAGTGCAG
>JAYTTM010000445.1:0-1728 GCA_043745055.1 Chitinophagaceae bacterium
TCTGCAGAATGCTTATAACACCGCTTCTGAAATTTTTAAAAGCCTGAGTAACAATGACAGCGCCTATTACTACGCCGGCAAATACAATAAACTGCACGACTCTTTGGAAAGAACGATTTACCAAAGCAGCATCAGCATTTCAAAACTGCGGCTGAATGAAGAAACAAACCAGTACAGCATCCGCAGACTGCAGCGTGAAAAACAGGAACAAGTACAGCAACGTAATATTATCATAGCAGCTATATTGTTTTTAGCCGTGATTGCTTTATTGCTTATCAACAGGCAGCGGCTAAAAGTAAAGTATCAGCAAGATCTTGCCCAGCAGGAAAAATTAAGGATGCAGGAAGAAAATTTAAGGATACAGCAGGAGATGGAATCTGCTAAAGTACAGTTGAAAATGTTTACTGAAAACATTATTGAAAAAACCAACCTGGTTGACAAGCTGGAGCAACAGTTGAACAATAAAGCAATCTCAAGAGAAGAGCAACAACTCATTACGGAATTGAGCCAGCAAACTATTTTAACCGAAGATGATTGGGACAAATTCAAATCGCTTTTTGAAAAAACATTCCCCTTATTTTTTCAAAGGCTAAAAAATACAGCTGTAGATATTACTGTAGCCGAACAGCGTATGGCAGCTCTTACCCGCTTGCAATTAACCACCCGCCAAATGGCAGCCATGCTGGGTATTTCTGTTGACAGTGTTCATAAAACAAAACAACGTTTACGCAAGCGTTTTAATCTGGGTGCAGAGGCTAATCTGGAAGAATTCATTGCCGGTATTTAATCCGTCGGGGTGCATTTTTTCAAAACGTATTGAAGGCCACTTTCAAATAATTTGAAATAATTTGAAAGTTGATTAAAAAATTATAACAGGTTACGGAATGCTGTTTTGAAGATTGCTTTACTACAATGTTTTCATCCGATTTTCATAAAACAAATACACCAGCAGAATTAGTAATAATGCAACCAGCAGAACGGCGATAACATAACTGTATTTTTTCACATTAATTTCTATTGTTGTTTTTAACATAAACCTTCAATTATAGCTACAAAAAATATTATACTTTTTTCATAGTTATAATTGAGGCAAACAATCTCAATATTGCCTTAAAATACACAGCCCAATTCACAATTCTTGCCACAACAGCAGACAAATAGCCCTAAACTGTACCTTTATTGTAAATGTGTTTATGCAATTGCTTCAACAGTTGCAAAAAGTAAATCCTATCAGTGTATAGTATACAGCAGTAATGAAACAAATCAAGAAAATAACTACTGCTTTTGTAACCTTATACCATCCATACTCACGGATTTAAGTACCTGAACGTTTCCCTTCACAATTACCGGGTTTACAACCGGGTTTCGGGTGCCGCCACCAGCAGGAAAGCCACCAAGTATGGATGCGCCAAGCTTATCAAAATTAAAAGTTGTATTAAGTGGTGCTGTATAGGTGCCTGTTGCAACTTGTATGGTAGTGCCTGGGCTACAAAAGTTTAATTCTGTAATGGCACTGCTTATGGTGTTATATGCATTTGCCCAGCTCTCACCACTGTTATTGCCGGTAGCTGCAGCATCAACATAAATAATAACAGATGTTGCAGGAGATTGCCGTTCATACGCACCCATATCAATAGTAGTGTTTGCCACACGGGGCAAAGAAGCCAAATCTGTGGTAACGCCTGCTGGGAAAGCTGCATTACTGCCTGCATTTACTGTTGGCGAGCA
>JAYTTM010000446.1:0-6289 GCA_043745055.1 Chitinophagaceae bacterium
GGTAAGTCGGGAATGATACAATACCGGCCTTCCATTAACGATTATGTCGATAGCCTTACCAACCTTATACTTGGCTGTGGCATTGCTTTTGAGTTGCCCATTTTTTGTTTTATACTGGCTAAAATTGGCCTTGTTACCGGCACGCTGCTCAAAAAATATTTTAAGTTTGCATTTGTGGTTATTTTAGTTGTTGCTGCAATTATTACCCCATCACCCGACTGGACAAGTCAGTTTTTGGTAGCAATTCCATTATTGATATTATACTGGGTTAGTATTCTAATTGCAACAAGGGTGGAAAAGCAAAAAGCAACTGAAAAAGTTTTAGATTGACTATAATTACAGTTGAAGTTTTGCAAGTTATAATTTGGTTTTAATATAGATAGAAGGGTACCTTTTTAAAGAGGTACCTTTTTTATAAGGCCCCATGTTATTTACTACTAACTAAAAAAGCGAAAACATTTTTATGGTTTTCTAAATCTGTTTTTTAGTAATCCACGTATGTTAAGAAAAATACTTTTATTAACATTATACGGAAGTTGTTATAAAATGAAAAGGCCAATACTATATCTGTTGTTGATTACTTACACTGCCGGTATATTTAAACCAGTTTTGCCATTTGTAACTGATGTAATTGCGCACACATTTTTTTACTACAAACATATTAGTACTGTCCATTCTGTTAATGGCAAAAATCATGTACATAATGAATTTATCCATGAAGCAAAAAAAGACAATGCCACTGGTAAAACTGATACAACTAAAAAAATGGATAATACGGATGAACATTTTTTTATGTGCCCTAATTATAAATTACCCCATGACGTTTTTTCAAAGAAACAGCTTATTTTTTTGAGAATAAATATTTGCAAAAAGCACGCTGACCGAAACTTTCCTCCTCCCAAATTTATCTGATATATTTTTAAGTCTTCAGGGTACAATCTTTATTTCAATTCCAATCAATATCATTAGGGGTTAATTTCACCTATGGTGGTAATGCATAGCTTTGTGCTTACTGAATATTTGACTTGTTTATTCAGGGTATTTTGCTACCCTGAAAATTATTATTATCAGATAAATCTAAACTCATCATATCATGGAAGCAATAAATCTGCTCAAAAAGGGTAGTGTTCATTTAATACACATTATTAGTAACAACAGTATAAAACGAAGTTTTTGTAGTTTTTTATTAATCAGTTTTTTTTCATTCACTTCTATCCTTAAAGCTCAAACGGTAATAACAGGAAAAGTCATCGATGCCACAAGCAGACAGCCTTTGGTTGCAGCCAGCATTACAGAAGAAGGCAATAAGGAACATACGGCACTTACCGACCAGGATGGTAATTTTTTAATAAGGGTCAATAATTCTAATGCTAAACTGGTAGCATCATTTATAGGTTTTCAAAATGCCACCATAGATATCAATGGACAAAAAAACATAAGAATAGAAATCTATCCAAGTGCTGTAAATTTAAAAGATGTGGTACTCGATAATAAAAGTATACAGCAAAAGTTTGCCACATTAGCGAAAGTTGATTTAGACTTACACCCTGTAAGAAATACACAGGAATTGATGCGTATTGTACCCGGCTTATTTGTTGCACAACATGCAGGCGGTGGCAAGGCAGAACAAATATTTTTGAGAGGGTTTGACTGCGACCATGGCACAGACATACAGGTTAGTGTAGATGGGCTTCCTGTAAACATGGTATCTCATGCTCATGGGCAGGGCTATGCTGATGCACACTTTATTATTCCTGAAACCATCAATAATATTGATTATGGCACAGGTCCCTATTATACCCAACATGGCAATTTAAACACAGCCGGTTATGTAGCTTTCTCCACCTATAATAATATTTCAAGAAGCCAGGTACAGGTAGAAGCAGGGAGATACAATACGTTACGCACATTTGCGATGATTGATCTGCTGAAGAAAAACAAGGACAAGCAAAGCGCTTACATAGCAGGCGAAGCCAACTACACAGATGGGGCTACTATCAACAAACAAAATTTTAATCGCCTCAATTTATTTGGAAAGTATAATCTTGCCATATCTTCTAAAACACAATTAACAGTTTCGGCATCAGGCTTTAAAAGCAAGTGGGATGCTTCAGGACAAATACCCGATAGAGCAGTGAAGGACGGAAGGATCGACCGCTTTGGCTCTATTGACCCTACTGAAGGTGGACATACAGAAAGGTACAATACAAATGTTATTTTATCGCATGCCTTTAGTGAAAGCCTTTCTTTAATTAACCAGGCATTTTTTACCCGAAATATTTTTAGCCTGTATTCTAATTTTACTTTTTTTGTTAAAGACCCTATTAACGGTGATGAAATTAACCAGGCAGAAAAGCGAAATATTTTTGGCTATAGTTCCAAACTTATTAAAAAGAATATTTACAATAACTGGTCTTTAAATTCAACTTATGGTATAGGGGTACGTTATGATGCTACTCAAAATACTTTTTTAGCAAATGCAGTTAAAAGAGCCTTTGTTAGTTACACAAAGCTTGGTGATATTAAAGAGGCAAATGCTTATGGTTTTATACAGCAAACAGCCACTTTTAATAGATGGGTAGTTGATGCAGGTGTTCGGTTAGATTATCTTCATTTTGATTATTCAGACAAGTTACAATCTGCACAAATGCCGGCACAAGGCAAAACAATTGTAAGCCCTAAATTAAATATTCAGTATACCGTAAATAGTAAAGTGCAGGTATACGCAAAAGTGGGTAAAGGCTTTCACTCCAATGATACAAGAGTAGTAGTAGCCAATAAAGGGGAAGAAATTTTACCTGCTGCTTACGGTGCCGATTTAGGTATAATCTTAAAACCTAATAGCAACTTCATTCTTAACATAGCGGCTTACTACCTACATCTTAACCAGGAGTTTGTTTATGTAGGTGATGATGGAAATGTAGAGCCAAGTGGTAAAACAAGAAGGCAAGGAATCGATATCATTGCACGTTATCAGTTTACAAAAACACTCTTTGCGAATGCAAATATTAACTTCACCAATCCACAATCAATTGACAATCCTAAAGGTGCTAATTATATTCCTTTAGCCCCACGAGCTACAAGTACAGGTGGATTATTTTATAAGAAGAAAGAAGGCATTAACGGGGGAATAACTTACAGGTACATTAAAGACAGGCCAGCCAACGAAGACAATTCTATAGTTGCTAAAGGCTATTTTTTATTAGATGCTTCCATTAACTATTCCAAGCCTAAATATGAAGTAGGCATAGCAATGGAAAACATTTTAAATACAGAATGGAACGAGGCACAATTTGCAACAGAAAGCAGGCTAAAAAATGAACCTGCTCCAGTTACTGAACTAAATTTTACACCGGGTATTCCGTTTTTTATTCGGGCAAAATTTGCAATTTTCTTTTAAAAATATAAGGCTACATTGTTATGATGTAGCCTTATTATTACCATCCTCAGCAAAAATATTTATTACTCAACTCCCGCATTAATTTGATTGCCCGATACGCTAGGTATTTAATCTATCGATAGCAATTACATTTGCTAAACTTTAATGATATAATTGTTATGGATGATGAGCAATACATGCGCCTTGCATTGCAGCAGGCAAAGCAGGCTTTTGAAGAAGATGAAGTGCCGGTTGGAGCCATCATTGTGCTCAACAACAGGATAATAGCCAAAGGTTACAACCAGGTAGAAAAACTTACCGACAGTACTGCACATGCAGAAATTATTGCGCTGACTGCTGCTTTCAATTTTTTAGGTAGTAAATATTTGCCGGAAGCTACTTTGTATGTTACGCTGGAACCCTGCCTTATGTGCAGCGGCGCCATATACTGGAGTAAAATTGGCCGGGTGGTTTATGGGGCTGATGATGAAAAGAATGGCTACAGAAAAACTACGGGTAGCAATACCGTCTTTCATCCTAAAACTGTGGTGGTGAGTGGTGTTTTAAAAGAAGAATGTGCTTTGTTAATGAAGGATTTTTTTAAAGCGAAGCGATAAAATAATATAATTATTATTGAAGCACAACCAGTCTTTTTTTCGCTCCCTTTTCTCCTTCTGTTATTTTAATAAAATAAATTCCGGCAGGTAATGAAAAAAACATCGTCACTTCTTCATTTCCATTTATAAGGAGCCGGTCTTCTTTTCTTACAACACTGCCTTTATCACTAATGATTTGCAGTTTTGCAATACCTGCTTCAAAACCTTTAAATTGAATAACTACTTTATTTTTTGTTGGATTGGGATACAACATCATCGTTGGATTTGATACTGATATTGCTTTTGTTTTTTTATCAATAACCGGGCTTTTATTTTCTGTAAGTTGCATAAAGCCTGTTTGAGCAATACCAACAGTGACGTTTATAGTAAACGCCATGATAAAAATTATCTTTTGCATGGATTGTTTGGAATGGATTGCGCAAGCTGCTATTATCATGCCAATTGTTCATTAACCGTATATTAAACGGCATTGAATTTGCAAACTCAACATAAGCACATTAAATTTGTTGTTCATTTAATTATTCAATCAAAACAAAAACAATTATGGCATTTACACTACCAGCGCTACCTTATGCTCATGAAGCATTAGAGCCACATATTGACACAAAAACAATGCAGATACACCATGGCAAACATCACCAGGCTTATGTAGATAACCTGAATAAAGCCATTGCTGGAACTGAAAATGAAAACAAAACCATTGAAGAGTTGGTAAAACATGCTGGTACTATTTCACCAGCGGTCCGTAACAATGGCGGTGGCCATTGGAACCACAGTTTTTTCTGGGAGAGTTTAGCGCCCAATGCTGGAGGAACTCCAGTAGGAGCTTTAGCAGATGCCATCACTGCAGCATTTGGTTCTTTGGATGCATTTAAAGAAAAATTTGCCAATGCTGGTATAACAAGGTTTGGAAGTGGCTGGGCATGGCTACTTGTAAAAGATGGTAACCTGGAAATAAGCTCTAGCCCCAACCAGGATAATCCATTAATGGAAATTGCAGATATAAAAGGTACGCCGATTTTGGGTTGTGATGTTTGGGAACATGCTTATTATCTCCATTATCAAAATCGCCGGGCAGATTATCTGGCTGCATTCTGGAATATAGTAAACTGGGATAAAGTAGCTGAAAGATTTGCTGCTTCCAAATAATTAGAATGAGTTTTTTAATGAGGCTGCAATTAATATTGCAGCCTTTTTTATGCTGTCTATTATCTAATTGTTACGGTTTTGAAAATAGCTACCATTTTAAATCCTACAATCAATGGCAATTTGTTTTTTCCATAGGAAAATAGGAAAAAATATTCATATTGTAAAAAATATCAATAAATATACCCTCTTTAGGGTATTGTTTGATATGTTACCTGCCTATATATTTGTATCGGTTTTTCATAGGATATTGGATTTTAAAACGGGGCTGGATTTTTATCCTGGCCCTTTTTTTTGCTCTCGCCAAAATATTACACTAAATCGGCTAAAAAATTTACACAATCTTGGTTCAAAAAATGGGTGTAGAAGAATATTCTGTTAGTTTCTGCGAATCTACTTCCATCAAAAAATATTCAATAATTTCTACCAATATTATGGTTGAATGCAGGATCCAAAAAATTTATAAAAATGAGTTTTTAAAAATATTTTATCAGCAAGCTGAATAGCAGTATTAAGATTGACGATGAATATAGGATGCAACCGTATCGGTTATTTTAAAGAAATGAATTGTTTTTTCCAGAATCTGTTCCATAGCCTCGGGAAGGTAACTCATAATCCAGGGATGGCGCCTGTCAAATACATGATTGCTTTCAACGATGAATAATTCTGCAAGCGGCTGCCATTCTTTTAGCTCATAAGCTACTTCAACAGGTACAGACAAATCATAGCTGCCGTGGCAAATTAATAGAGGGATATATAGTTTTTGTATGGCTTTCTTTATATCAAGTCTATTTTTGTTTTGCTGAAAATCAAGATACAACTGGTAGTACAATGGCATTTGTTGATTGGTACGGGTGTTGGTATAGTATTGCACCCCGGTTTGCTCCCATTCCTTAATTCTGTCGGGTGGCCAATTGCCCCAGGGCGTTTTACATTCATTAATACCCGCCCAGGTTACCAGTTTTTTTATCCTTGCATCTTCAGCTGCAAATAGCGTTGCAATACCGCCCCCCATACTGTGGCCAATTAAATAAATACGGCTTGTATCCATGGCCTCTCCGTGAAGGTTATCTTTATCACATACCCAGTTGGTTACAGTAAGTAGATCTGCCAGCTGCTTAGTGTAATTGTTTTTTCCAAAAGCATC
>JAYTTM010000447.1:0-1726 GCA_043745055.1 Chitinophagaceae bacterium
GCTCCATGCCAAACCCTGATTAATACCAAGCAGAATATTTGCAAATAAAATCCAATTCCAGTTGGGTGCATACATCAATAAAAGAGGAACTGGCAATGCGAATAGCCAACCTGTTATTAAAATGGTTTTACGGTTATATTTTTTTGTAAGTTTTGCAACACTATAATTACTGATGGCTTTGCTGATACCAAATGCTGCTACAAATGAGAGTACAGCCGTATTGGCATCTATACCAAATACACCCTTTGCCAGACCTGGAATAACTGCCCTTTCCAAACCCACCATACCACCCACAAATGCATTTACCAAAACCAGTAAACCAAATTGATATTTGTTTTGTGTCAATCCCTGCATAATGATATAAAGTTAGCTACTAGCTTGTGTATGGATTGTAACATTGGTTACACAAGAGAAATAGCTAATGCTTCTCCATATGTAATGTACTTTTTTTGATAATGGCCATTTAAAAATATTGTAAAAATTCTTTCTTCTCTGTAAGCCCCTGCTTTCTCCAAACTTCTTTGCCCTGTTTGTAAATAATAAAAGTAGGAAAGCCATCAACATTCAGTTCTTTACAAATATTGGTTTGGTCGCCACCATCAATTTTTACCACCACAAATTTATCGCCATGCTTTGCCACCAATGAATCTAATACCGGTGCCATCTTTTTGCAAGGCGCACACCAAACCGCACTAAAGTCAACCAGTACTGTCTTATCTTTTGGTATTTGTGCCAGGTATTCCTGCATAGTTATTTGTTTTACAGCAACAGCCTGCGCTACAGGTTTGTCAGCTCTTTTCCAGGCATTGATGCCGCCGGTAAGGTTGTAAGCAGTAAATCCATTTTGCCTTAACCAATCTGTGGCAGCGCTGCTTCTGGCACCACTGAGGCAGTAGGTATAAACAGGTTTGCTTTTATCTAATGCTTTTGCTCTCAGTTGAAATTCTTTTTCGTTGTTCCAATCGGCAAGAAAGGCATTGTTTAAATGCCCGGACTGATATTCACCAGGTGTGCGAACATCTACTAACTGAATATTTTTTTGTGCAATGGCTTTTTCAAATTCAGGTACAGAAAGATTAGTTTGCTGTGCATTGCTGTTGAATTGAAGGCTGTTAGTAAACTAATACCACAAATCAACAGAAATAAATTAATCTTTGTTATCATAATTATCTTTTTTTAGCAGGGCAGGTATTTAGCCCAACCAAGGCATATAACGGACAAAAACTTACCAGGCTTGTTATTACAAATATAGTACCCAGTACTACAAGAATAATTCCGAAGGTGCCCGTAACTATACCAGCAAAATAAAGGTAAGCAAATACAGCAGCTAATAAAAAGCGGATGATGCGGTCGGCAGAACCCATGTTCTTTTTCATAATTTTAATTTTAATTTTTATTTAAAAAGAAATATTAATTCGGTTTTAATTATTCAATCCCGGTAACAATACCCCAAACCATCAGCCCACAAAGGATACAAACGATAAGAAATTTTAACCATGCAGGCAGTTTCTTCATACTGTAAATTATGCTGTTCCTTTTAAAATTTTATTCCAGTATAGCCATGGTAATATTTTTGTTTTTAAAATCCACATCGTCCATCTTGGTTTTGCCTGGTCAAAAGGAAAGGTCATTTTGGGTGTATTGGTATAGTCAAACTCTGCCAGCATCAGTTTGCCATATTGCGTAGGAATGGGGCAGGCACTGTATCCTGTGTATTCTCCGCTTA
>JAYTTM010000448.1:0-1724 GCA_043745055.1 Chitinophagaceae bacterium
TTTTTGCAATAAATCTTCCCTAATTTTAACTTAAACAAAATACCACCGTTAATGACTTTCAATCTGCAACCAACCCTTCAAAATTCGTTTGTAAAAATAGAGCCGCTAACACAAGATGATTTTGAAACATTGTTTGCCGTGGCCAATGATCCGTTTATATGGGAACAGCATCCCAATAAAAACCGATACCAGCGGGCGGAGTTTGAAAATTATTTTAAGGGTGCTATAGAATCTGGCGGTGCATTTTTAATCAGCGATAGTAACACAGGCCAAATAATTGGCAGCAGTCGATTTTATGATTTAAACGAAACAGAAAAAAGCATTTTAATAGGCTACACATTTATTGCAAGAAGCCATTGGGGCGGCCAATACAATCCTGCATTAAAATCGCTTATGCTACACCATGCCTTTCAATTTGTGGATACCGTTGTATTTCATATAGGTGCTACCAATACCCGCTCACAAAAAGCCATGGAAAAATTAGGTGTAGTAAAAGCAGGGGAACTGGAAGTAGCTTATTTTGGAGAACCCGTAAAAACCAACCTGGTTTATAAAATTGAAAAAAAAGACTGGATAAAGCATTAATTTTAGCTTCTAACATTTTAACCAACACAACAATGCCAGCCTACATTATAGTTGATGTTACCATAACCAACCCTGAGGAATACGAAGCTTATAAATTGCTAACTCCTGCTTCTATTACACCCCATGGGGGTCGCTTCATAGTACGTGGTGGCGCAACAGAAATATTGGAAGGCGATTGGCATCATGGCAGAATTGTAGTGCTGGAATTTCCCACAACCGAACATGCTAAAACCTGGTGGGCATCTGCAGAATATGCCACCGCCAAAGCTATCAGGCAAAGAACGGCTACTACAAATATGATGTTGGTGGAAGGAATTTAAATATTAAAGAAAAATAATTCCACTGCTGGTGTTAACTTTTTATCAATCGATTATTGCAATTGACTGCTCACAATTTTTCATATAAAAATTATTGCAGATGAAAAACTCAGTAATTAAAGGGTGATACTATTTTAGCCATTCTTTACACTTTACAAGCTGATAACCTTTACCAACTCTAAAATATGTAGCTTACGGTTAACTATTGCTTTTAAATTATACTTTCTTTTTATGCCATATTATTTAAAATCTGAAAATTCAGTAATACCAGCATCTTACATTTATTAAAATTGAATAAAATGACATTCAAATTTTTACAGGTTGCCTTTGCACTGATTGTGTTAAACGGGCCAAAACCAGTTATAGCGCAGGATAGTTCCATACAGCTTCATTTATGGAAAAATGGCGCACCTGGTTTTGAGCAAAGAAAAGATGAACCAGAACAAGCCAAAGACTGGTGGGTTAGAAGTGTACACAATCCATCTCTCAGTATTTATCTGCCCACAAAAGATAAAGCTACCGGCGCTGCAGTTGTAATCTGCCCCGGTGGTGGTCATCGCAATCTTGTTTTTAATGCCGAGGGAAAAGAAGCTGCACTTTATTTAAACAGCATTGGTGTAGCTGCTTTTGTTTTAAAATATCGCTTATTTCGTGAAGACAATTCACCCTACACAGACCAACAGCCCAGGCAGGATATTTTTAGGGCTATGCGACTGGTGCGGAGTATGGCAAATGAATATGGAGTAGATACCAACAGAATTGGTGTGATGGGATTTTCTGCCGGTGGCGAAGTAGCAGGCTGGGTATCGTATCATTACACTG
>JAYTTM010000449.1:0-1724 GCA_043745055.1 Chitinophagaceae bacterium
CAACAAACGAAGTAGAAACTTCGCAACTAAAATAAGTCGACAACTGCGTTTGTAAAAGTTGTTTGCATTAAAGAACTTTCATGTGTCCACCGAAAAAAAATTGTCATCAACAAAAGTTATTTAAAATCAAATTGCATAAAATTTATTTGTCCAGACCATAAAAAAACATGAAGCCCGGAGTCTACAAGTTTTAATGGAAACGTCACCACGAATTTGGTCTGAAACTAGCTTGCCACCAACGGTTGAGTATTTGCGAAGGCAGGAGATTCATTGAACGTCCAGCCCGGAACAAATGCTTATTGAAAAGCTAAAATTGAAGATAACAACTATAAGCCAAATTACTAACGTCAAGCCGAAACTGAAGCTGATAGCGAACTGCAGCTGAAGATGACAACGTCCAGCCCTGCTTTTGCAAATACTTTTGTTGGCAGAAGTATTCATATTTAAATCACAGTCCAAAAAAGCAAGAGCTAACAGTGAAAACTGTTAACTCTTGTAAAATTAATTAAGTTATATTGTCGTCTCAAACTTCTATATTATTAACTATCATCTACTTGGTCTTATTGTTAACTTTATTTGCTTTCCAAAAGTAGATAAGATATAAAAGAGTCAGGCAAACAACTAAATAAATACAAACAATGGCGATGTTTCCAAATAATAATTTTGGAAATATGAATGAAAGTACCATCGTAATTAGGTAAAACCAAAAGCCGTACCTTGCTATTTTTTTATTCATAATAATAAGTATAGTTGTGATTAATTTGGAGTACAATAGCTATCAGAACATTGAACTATAGCAAAAGTTTGAAGAGTTCCACACAGTGCCACACACACAGGAATACCCAAACCCGCAGTTGTTGCTAATGCAGTTGTGTCACAACCAGCATGGCATAAAACGGCACCTGCCGTTGCAGCACCAGCACAAAGATAATAACGCCAGCCACAATCAATTGGGCCAGCTAATTTTTGAGCAACATTCTGTGAAACTTTTTGTTTCTTGTACTTATTCGCCAAAACTTCTGCACATTCTTTTTCAAGGATTTTTTGGGTTATCGTAGTGTACTTTGATTTAATATTTTCCCAATTTCTTTTGTATGCTTTCATATGTTCATTTAGTCTTTGGGACAAATTTCCTTTAAAGATAATGTCGATATTAGCCATTTGTTCGGCATAAGGAAGTTTTTTACCTTGAAGGGTTGAAAGTTGTGCTTGTAGTAATGGCAATGACAGATTATTTGTCTTTACCCTACTTGAAATAAATAAAAGGTAATCATAAGTTTCTGTTGTTAGTTCTATAAAGGCTTTGTCCTCACTTAAATTGGATGGGTCTACAAGCTTTGCATTACTGTTGTCTTTCGAGCAGCTAATCATGATTCCAATGATTGTAAAGGTTAAAACAAGTGTTGGAATAATTCTTTTTTTCATGTTTATAATTTGTCTTTGTCAAACGGGAATACCCCTAACATAGTTTGACTTACTACAACCTGCAAGCTTTAAGGTTAGCTGTCGGTGTCCTGAACCTTGGCAACAGTTTGATTGTCTTTCTTTTCCTTCAATGCCATCTTGCAAGGCTCTGAGTTGTCCTTTTTTGACTTTTGAAGTTAGTCAGATGTCAACCATATTTCTGCCAACGGTCTGGTATTGCTGTCAGGCAGGGTATTCATTGCTGTGTCTGCCCCCAACCGCTGATGAATAAAGATATAAAAGTAAAAGGTAACAAACAA
>JAYTTM010000450.1:0-6262 GCA_043745055.1 Chitinophagaceae bacterium
TTATTTCCTTAATTACAATTGCAGTATCGTGGAATGCTGTTTATAATATTTTCCCCTTACACTTTTCACCTGAATTTAAAATAAACAAAAGTGCAAACAGCGTGAGGATAATGAGTTGGAACGTAGAGCATTTTGATATTCTTGAATATAAAACTCATCCGGAAACAAAACAAAAAATGATAGATCTGATAAAAATCTATCAGCCCGATATTGCCTGCTTTCAGGAAATGGTAGGCGGCGATGATGATAAAGCAATTAATTATTTAGGTGATTTTAAAAGAAGCCTGGGATTTTCAGGTTATTATTATTCTTATGAAAACCGTTTTAATTTTGACAGGATTCATCATTTTGGTATCATCACTTTTTCAAAGTTTCCCATAATTAATAAACAGACGATCAGTACTCCACCTCACGATTATAATTCCACATTTCAATATATAGATGTTCTTTCCGGGAATGATACGGTAAGGATTTTTAATATACATCTGCAATCATTAAAATTTTCTCAACATAATTTGCAATACCTCGATAAACCTGATATTAATTCTGATTCTGCGGTTTCTCAATCTAAAAATATTATTAGTAAGCTGAAAAGGGGCTTTTTAAAAAGGGCTGTGCAGGCTAATAAAGTTAGAGAAGAAATAGACCGAAGTGCTTATCCGGTAATTGTTTGCGGAGATTTTAATGATGTGCCTTATTCATACTCATATTTAAAAATAGGTAAAGGATTACAAAATGCATTTGTACAAAAAGGATTTGGTTTCGGCAGAACTTTCTCAGGCATTTCGCCTACACTCAGGATAGATAATATTTTTACTGATAAAAAAAATACAGTAGAGCAATTTATAAGAGTATCAAAAAAATTGAGCGACCATTTCCCTGTTATTGCAGATATCAGCATTACCCATTAATTTATAATTATAATATCTTTGAGATACATGTATAATATCTTTTAACATTTTTCCTGTTGTTGCCTCGGTGCTGTAGAGTAGTGTATGCTACTGCTTGTTTTACATTTCTTATTTCTATTTTTACCAAATGGCTCTTACAATTCAAAATTCATTAACAAGAAAAAAAGAAGAATTTAAATCTTTAACAATAGGTCATGTTGGCATGTATGTTTGTGGTCCTACGGTAAGCGGAGAAAGTCATTTGGGGCATGCAAGGCCTTTTATAACCTTCGATATTATTTATCGTTACCTGTTGCATATTGGGTATAAAGTGCGCTATGTAAGAAATATTACAGATGCCGGGCATTTTGAAGAAGAAGGCAGGGAGGCAGAGGATAAAGTGGGCAAAAAAGCCCTGCTGGAAAAACTGGAACCAATGGAACTGGTTCAGAAATACACCAACCTTTTTCATTGGGCAATGCTGCAATTTAATTGTATAGAGCCAAGCATTGAGCCTACTGCTACCGGCCATATTGTGGAACAGATAAACATGATTAAAAAAATTATTGCTGCCGGTTATGCCTACGAAATTAATGGCTCAGTATATTTTGATGTAAAAAAATATGCTGCTACGCATGATTATGGAAAGCTAAGCGGAAGGATAATTGATGATTTGCTGGAATCCGGCTCCCGTGAAGGAATATCCCGTGAGTTGGAAGGCCAGAGTGAAAAAAGAGAAAGTGTAGATTTTGCCCTTTGGAAATCGGCTGCGCCCGAGCATATTATGCGGTGGACAAGCCCGTGGGGCGAGGGTTTCCCCGGATGGCACATTGAATGTTCTGCAATGGCTACCAAATATTTGGGAGCAGAATTTGACATTCATGGCGGTGGCATGGACCTTCAGTTTCCGCACCATGAAAGTGAGATAGCACAGAGTACCATTTGCAATCATCATGCGCCGGTACGTTACTGGATGCACAATAATATGATTACCATCAATGGCAAAAAGATGGGTAAGAGTTACAACAATGTGATAAAGCTTACTGAGCTATTTAGTGGCAATCACCCCTTGCTTACACAAGCTTTTCACCCGATGGTAGTGCGGTTTTTTATTCTGCAAAGTCATTACAGAAGTCCGCTGGATTTTGGCAGCGAAGCTTTGGTGGCCAGCGAAAAAGCATTGAAGCGTTTGTGGGAGGCTTTTGAAGTGTTAGGGAAATTGGCAATAGACAATGGGCAATTGGCAACGGACAATGAGCTGAACGATAAAGTGCTAAAAATGGTACATGAGTTTGAAGAATTTATGGATGATGATTTTAGCACCGCAAAAGTATTGGCGAATATGTTTGAACTGGCACCGGTTATTAATTCCATTAAAGATGGCCATATAAAAATCACCGCACTTGCAGGTAGTACATTGGCGTTGTTGCAGCAACAATTTGCTTTTTACCTGGTAGATATATTTGGAGTAACCAGTATGGTGAGCGGCAACAATAATACCCTGCAAGGTGTAATGGAATTGCTGATAGATATTCGCAAAGAATCCAAAGCAAAAAAAGATTACGCCACATCAGATAAAATTCGCAACCAGTTAAATACGCTGGGTATTGCCATTAAAGATGAAAAGGATGGTAGTGTTAATTGGGATTTAAATTGATATTATTGATCAAAAAAAGTATCCTTAAAAACATCGGGTGTTTTATAGTTTTTTGAATAGTAAATTATTTAACTGCATGATTTAAAAAATCAATCATTGGCTTCATGGCTGCAAAAGAGGCAGCAATTTCATTTACCAGATTTTTGCTGGTTAAATCATTATCACTAAGCGGACGGCTAACAATAAAACCTTTCATTTTTAAATACCCGATGGCAGGATTGTTTTCATCATAGCCCTTTGGCGGACGAACCAACAATGAAACACCATCTACCCCGCCAGGAAATTTTTTAATAAAGTTTTTATGCTGTACAATTTTTTTCCAGTCATCAAAATTGTAATCTATCTCCTGTCTTATTTTAGCTAGCTCGGCCGGTTCCGGCATATAAAATCCACCTGCGGCAAAGCTATGCCCCGGTTCTGCATGAAAGTAGTAGCCTGCTTCTTTTGCTTTTTTACCTCCGCTGCTGAAAGATGCTCCCATATTGGTTTTGTAAGGGCTTTTGTCTTTACTGAATCGAACATCCCTGTTTACCCGAAATACACAGTCCTTTGCCTTAAAATTTCCAACCGCTTCATCAAACACTGCAACTTTATCAATCATTTCCTGTACCAATGCAAGGTAGTTGGCCTTGGCTGCTTCATAGTGTTTGCGGTTGGCATCAAGCCAGGGTTTATTGTTGTTTTTACTTAAATTTTTTAAAAAAAGTAAAGTTTCTTTTTGTAACATTCTTTTTATTTTTTATCAATGTAAACAAAATAAATGCAGGAACTGTTGCCGGTTTCTGCATGTTTTTTTATTTTAACTAACTATAATGAAAAGGCTATTTAATATGCCCCCAGTTTTCACCGCTTTTAATTCTGTACAAAGTCATCTCACTTACATTGTATTGCTCAGCTAGTTGTTTGTAGGTGATTTTTCTATTTTTAAGTCTAAGAATTTTTTTGATGCTCTTTACTTTAGCTGCATCCAGTTTTAACCCTGTTTTTCTGTTGCCCTGCACCAGTTTGTAGGCAATTTTTAGCGGGCTGTTTTGTTGATGATCGCTCATCTCTTTAAGAGTGGCCCACTTTAAATTATCAAGATGGTTATCTTGCTTTTTATGGTTGAGGTGAATTACATATTTTGCTTTGGAAGATCCTTTTTTACAAAAAAGCCTGGCTATTTCCCTGTGTAAATAAATGGTGCCATTCCCCACTTCAAAATGAAGGTTTAGGGTTCTGTAACCAGAGGTAATGGAACCATTCAGAATTTTTCCATCCTCATACAAATTGGTACGATAACTGGCTGCTCTGCCGAGTGAGGATACAGCATATTTCCGGCGTGAAATATTTTGAGCATCCAGCTTTATTGTCTTCCACAATTCGCTCTTTACTTTCGGGATCATAAAAAAATGTTTTAAGTGAGAGGATGTATTTCTGTTGACAAGTATTCCGTAGTTTATATTGGTTGCTCAAACAAGCAATATAAATATAAAAAATATTTTTCCTATCCGGGAAATAATTTTATAAAATCATCCTCACTGATAATTTTTATGGCAGTAATTTTTTTTGCTTTTTCTAATTTGCTGCCTGCATCTTCGCCCACTACCAGGTAATTTAATTTACTGCTTACGCCGCTTACAATTTTACCTCCGTTTTTTTCTACCATTTCTTCTGCATCACTTCTTTTTAGTTTACTCAACGTGCCCGTAAATAAAAAGGTTTCACCGGCCAGCAGTCCGTTTTCGGAAGTTTTCTTTTTCTGGTTTTTTAATGAAATGCCCAACAACTCCAGCTCTTTAAGCATTTGCAGGTTTTCTTCATCATGAAAAAACCTGTAAATACTACCTGCAACTTTTACGCCCACATCTTCTAATTGCTGCAATTTTTCTATATCATAATCTTTAAAATCCAGCAGATGATCTACCACATTGGCCAATGTTTTGGCAGTTGTTTCTCCCACATACCTTATGCCCAATCCGTAAATAAGCCGGTGCAGCGGCTGCCTCTTTGATTGCTCAATAGCCAGTTGTAAATTATCGATCGATTTTTTCCCAAAGCCTTCCAGTTTGTTAAGCTCACTAAAATTTAATTCATAAATGCCGGGTACATCTTTTAGCAGGCCCATTTCATAAAACTTTCGCACATTAGCATCGCCAAAACTTTTTATATCCATTGCATCTTTACTTACAAAATGAATAATACGCTCCACTACTTGTGCACTGCAGTTAATATTGATGCAGCGCCAAACAGCTTCTCCTTCCGGTTTAAACAACTTGTGACCGCATACCGGGCAATCAACAGGAAACTGTATAGCTGTTTCTTTTCCCTTTCGCAGTTCCGGAAAAGATTTTACAATTTGTGGTATTACATCACCACTCCGTTCTATCAAAATGGTATCACCCAGCATCAGGTTTTTTTCTTTAATATATTCTTCGTTGTGGATAGATATACTAGATACAGTAACCCCGCCTACCAGCACCGGTTCTATTTTAGCCACCGGCGTAACTGCACCTGTTCTGCCAACCTGAAACTCAACTCCCAGCAATTGACTGCTGGCCTGTCTTGCTTTAAATTTATAGGCAATAGCCCAGCGTGGGTGATGGCTCGTCATGCCCAGCTTATCTTGTAAAGCCAGGTCATTTACTTTTATAACCATGCCATCTATTTCATAGGGCAATTCGTCCCGTAATTTTTCAAACTCATGGATGTGTTCTATCACCCCGGCAATACCCTTAACCACCAACATTTCTTTTTTCGGGCTTTTAAAACCTAATTCCCAAAGCATCTGCAACATACCGCTATGAGTAGTTGGCGCAGCATTATCGGTCATCGGTCGTCGGTCGTCGGTTAACTGTCTATCCTCCCCATTCACCATTGACCATTGACCATTGACCACCCAACTCACATGATACAAAAATGCTTCTAAATTTCTTTTACCAACAGCCGTTGCATCTTTCATTCGTAAGGAGCCGGCAGCAGCATTGCGGGGATTGGCAAAAGGGGGCAGGCCTTCTTCTATCAATTTATCGTTATAAGTTTTAAAATTATTTTTATTCATCAATACCTCTCCTCTTATTTCAATTTGTTCAATTCCGTAGTGGCTGAATTTTGCAGAAAGTGGTACTGATTTTATTTGTTTTGTATTGAGTGTAATTTCATCACCCACTACCCCATCGCCCCTGGTAGCGGCACGGCTCAGCAAATCATGATCGTACATCAGGGAAATACTGGCTCCGTCAAACTTAGGTTCAATGCAATATTCCACTGCTTCCTGGCCCGAAAGTTCTCTTGCCTTTCTATCCCAATCCAGTAAATCTGCTGCATTGTAAGAGTTTTCAAGCGAAAGCATCGGAACCAAATGTTCTACTTTCAAAAACTCACTGGTTAATCCGGCGCCCACTCTTTGCGTAGGTGAATCAGGTGTTATCAGCCCGGTATTTTCTTTTTCTGTTTGCTCTAATAATTTATATAAAGCATCGTATTCAGCATCGCTTATGAACGGATCGTTTTGAACATAATAACGATACTCATGAAATTGCAGAATGGCTCTTAAGGTTTCAATATTTTTACTGTCAACTACTAAAAATTTATTGGTATGTAAAGATGAAAGCCATGTTGTTGTTGTTTCCTGTAATGTTGTTGTCTGTTCCTTGTTGTACATATAATTTACTTGATTGGCTCAAAGTTAAAATTTATGAAACCAGCATTTATAGTATTTTTAGAAAAATATTTT
>JAYTTM010000451.1:0-1719 GCA_043745055.1 Chitinophagaceae bacterium
AGGGTTGGATATTGCGGATAGTAAGGTTCATTTATTTCTGTAGCCTGCTTTTTATAAACTTGTTTGAACGTGAGGTAGAAGCCTATGCCGTCATCCCGAGTAATTAATTTTTGGGTACCCAAAAAAGTTCTTTGAAAATGACACTGAGAAAGCGAACTTACTACTGTAAAAAAAGGCAACTTATAGCAGTGTGGCAGTTGCTCGTTTAGTGTTATTAATACCTGAAGCCGAGCTTTGTTTCAAAGAAAAGCAAAGTACTTTTTGGTGATACAACTTATAAATAAAGTTGCATTCCCGTATGGCAGCGTGCCTTCTTATCCCTTACTTTCTTTGAGCTATAAGTTACCTTCTTTATAAACCTTAAAAGTAAAATAATGAAAAAGGTAACGGCTTTTGAAACAGTTCATGAACATGCGGCCGGCATCGATATTGGTGCCGAAAAGATTTTTGTATCGCCTGACGGTTTAGAGGTTGTCAGCTTTGATACATTTACTTGTGGGTATTATCAATGCATAGAATACCTGCAGCAAAAAGAAATTACTGATGTAGCCATGGAAGCTACCGGCGTTTATTGGATAGCGCTCTATGCAATGCTTGAAAGTTGCGGATTTAAAGTATGCCTTGTAAACCCAAAAGAAACAAAGCAGGTAAAAGGTCGTAAGACAGATGTAAAAGATTGCCAGTGGATACAAAAGCTATTTAGTGCCGGCATTTTGCGGCAAAGTTTTATACCGGAACAGAGCTACATGGAAGTAAGGCAGTTGGTAAGAGAAAGGATAGATATAATAGAGATGGGCAGCACCTATGTAAATAAGATGCAGAAGAGCCTTGAGTTGATGAATATAAAACTAAAGGAAGTCATCTGCCAGATACATGGCGCAAGTGGTATAAAAATGATAAGAGCCATTTTAACTGGTAATCGTGATAAGGAATATCTTTTAAGCCTGTGCGATAAAAAGATTGTTGATAAGAAAGGAGAGGCAGTACTAAAGGCTTTGGAGGGTAATTACAACGAAACGTATTTATTCATGCTGGAGCAAAATCTATACATGTGGGAAAAGCACCAGGAGCATATAAGTACAATAGACAAACGGATAGGCGAGCTACTGCAACAGTTGAGTAAGGATAAAGAGTTATTGGTAAAAGACAGTAAGCCAAAGCCTGTACGCCACCATGCTCCAAAAATTGAAGGACTGCACCAAATGTTAATCCGGTTATATGGTGTCAATGTCAGCAGTATATCAGGCATAAACGATTATACGCTTTTAAGATTACTGGGAGAAACAGGAGTCGATATGTCAAAGTTTCCAAACCACAAACATTTTGTAAGCTGGTGTGGATTATCACCCAAACATCACAAAAGCGGTAAAATGAATAAGCGTGTAAAAGCAACAAGATGCAATAAGACCGGACAAATATTTAAAGAGATAGCACAAGCACTTATCAATAGTAAATACATCGCCATCGGCAGTTTTATTCGAAAGATAAAAGCAAGAAAAGATTCAGCCATAGCGATAAAAGCAGGTGCAAGAAAGATAGCTGTAGCCTACTATAATACACTAACTAAAGGAAGCGATTATGTAGAACAGGGAACAAAGAAATATGAAGAACAAATTGCAAAAAGGGAAAAGGCAGTATTGAAAAAATTGGCAAAAAAGTATAACATGCAAGTGGTTGAAAACCAGAAAGCTGCCTGATGTGTCATTGGCAACTTGTTTC
>JAYTTM010000452.1:0-1718 GCA_043745055.1 Chitinophagaceae bacterium
CTTTTGAATCAACATCGAGGTACAAATTCCCATCACTAACCTTCCAGGCTTCACTTGCTGCTGTTGCATTAAAAGTGTGCCATCCTTTTAAGCTTTTTCCATCAAACAATAATTTCCAGCCTTGTTTTTTTTCTTTAGCAGATAGGGTGTTTAAATTTTTTTGAGCATTACCCGCCAAACAAAAGAATACTGCGGCAATCGTTATAACTTTTTTCATATGTATTTTTAGTCTTTAAGTAGTAGGATATATTTCAACATTACTGTTGCAGTTTCCTGCGTTACATCAGGATGAGGAATCATAGGAATCTGTCCCCAAACACCATAACCGCCTTTAATAATTTTAAGTGATAATGTTTCGTATGTTTCCACATTGTTTGGGTATTTATTGGCAATATTTTTGTAAGATGGCCCTGTACTTGCTTCATTGGGCTTATGACAAGTTGGACAACCCGATTTAGAAACAAGGTCGAGCCCGGCAATGTAAGCTGGATTTTGAGTTATATCTTTTTTAGCAGTTGTACCACTTCCTGTATCAGATCCGGCACCACCACCACATGCGTACAAAAGGCTGGTTACAACAAATAAAGTAATCACTGTTTTTTTCATAATTGTAAAATTGGTTTGATTTTTTAAAAAATTATAAGCCTAATAAATTTCTATTAAATATATCGTCGCTTTTAGATTGAGCGAAATCATCAAATGCTTTTTCGGTTACATTTATAATATGGTTTTTAATAAAGGGTGCACCTTCAGCAGCGCCATCTTCTGAATTTTTAATGGCACATTCCCACTCTAATACTGCCCAGCCTTTATAATCATACTGTGCTAATTTACTAAATATTGTTTTAAAGTCTACTTGTCCATCGCCCAGCGAACGAAAACGACCGGCCCTGTTTACCCAGCTTTGGTAACCGCCATACACACCTTGCCTGCCAGTTGGATTGAGTTCTGCATCTTTTACATGAAATGCCTTGATACGTTCATGATAAATATCAATGTATGCAAGGTAATCCAGATGCTGCAAAACAAAATGAGATGGATCATACAAGAGACAAGCCCGGGGATGATTATTTACTTTTTCCAGAAACATTTCATACGATGCACCGTCATGCAAATCTTCGCCCGGATGTATTTCATAACAAACATCTACTCCACATTCATCAAAATAATTTAAGATGGGCAGCCAACGATTGGCCAGTTCTGTAAAACCGGTTTCAATTAATCCAGCAGGCCGCTGCGGCCATGGATAAACCAAATGCCATAACAATGCCCCACTAAAGGTTGGATGTGCCGTAAGGCCCATATTTTGAGATGCCTTTGCAGCATATTTTAATTGCTGAACAGCCCATTCAGTTTTTGCTTTTGGGTTACCACGTAATTCCTCTGGCGCAAAGCCATCAAACAAAGCATCATAAGCCGGATTGACAGCTACCAATTGACCTTGCAAATGCGTTGACAATTCGGTGATTGCAACGCCTTCATCCTGGGCAATTCCTACCAGTTCCTCTGCATAGGTTTTGCTTTCTGCTGCCTGTTGCAGGTTAATAAAACGGCTATCCCAGGATGGCACCTGTACCCCAATAAAACCCTTTGCTGCAGCCCATTTACAAATAGAAGCAAAGGAATTATAAGGCGCCTCATCACCAGCAAATTGTGCTAAAAAAATACCCGGACCTTTTATTGTTTGCATAAAATTTAATTGATCCCCCATCCCCTAA
>JAYTTM010000453.1:0-23646 GCA_043745055.1 Chitinophagaceae bacterium
GCAGATTTTGCTGAAGACTCCGGCGATTATAAAATTAGCTATGCAGCTTTTTATGCAGACTGTGACCATGAAATTAAACCGCTCACTTCAGGATATAGAATTTGCCTTGTGTACAATCTTGTTCAGCAAAAATCTGGTAAAAAAATTCAGCTTACATCTGTAGAAACTTACGCCACACAGTTGGCTGAAATATTTACCAAAGAGCAATTGGGTGACATTATAAAACCACATATTGTGCTGTTGGGGCATCAATACACACCGGAAAATTTTTCTTTTGAAGCACTGAAATTAAATGACCGACCCAAAGCAGAAACCCTGTTACGGGCGGCACAAAAAGCCGGGTGTTATGCAAAAATGTGTTTGGTTACTTCTTACCTGTCTGGCGAGCCGGAAGATGGAGGCGGATATAATGGCCGTGGTTATGATGAACCCGATGAAGATTCGGAAATGGCCGAAGTATATGACCAATCGTTGACAATAGAACACTGGTTGGAAAATGATATCCCTCCGCTGAATAATGTAAGTTTTGAAGAAAATGACCTCATTGCCTCGTTTGCTTTAAATGATGATGAACCCATTGTGAAAGAGTCAACCGGGTATATGGGCAATTATGGCCCCGACCTGATGCACTGGTATCATTATGGTGCAATAATGATATGGACACCGCAGGCAAACACTCAATTGTTACTACAGCAAAATACGGCCAGCAAACTGGAGTGGATTAGCTATTTTAACAAAAATCTACAGCAAATAAGTAATGGTGAAATTAAAGTTGCGGAGCTTATATTGTCAACAGGATTTACCGATACAGAATTTGATAAAAATACAAACTTCAATGCAATTGCCGATTGGATAATCAACAGAAAAGAGGAGACATTTTTTTTGCAGATAGATCATCGGCTTTGTCAATTCTACTTTATTAAAATTGATGTCGCTCATTGGTTAAAGCTGATCCGTTTTTTCTCTTTGGATACCACCGAAAAAATATTTATACGGCTCACGCAAGGTATCAACCTGCGGATAATGGATCAATTACTTGCCTTACTTCGTGCAATTTTAACTACTGATATGGTTAATGAAATAATGATGGCACAAATTAAAAAGTTGCCTCATTGTTTCTCCGAATTGTCTACAAACCTCTCCAGTAAAGAATTTCCGGCAAACATCGCTACTTTGGATAATTTGTTTTGGATTGAAAAGAAATCACCGCAGGATGCAGCATGGATAAACCGAATGGTTGAAATACTTACAGCCTATCAACAACGAAATTATATCAACCAGGTGCTGGTGCCGCCATTGCTTGCAATCAATGAAAGCACAGAACTCACTGATAAAATACTGCTTAGCTGCCGGCAATTTCTGCAACATCAGGTAAACAATCAGCCGCAGCCACCTGAAAATTGGAGCCGACAAATGCCTTTAACCAATAGCTATGCTAAACAATGGCAACAGTTAAAAACATTCCTGGAAGCGCCCGATCAACAGGTATTTGATTACCGCAAAAATCAAAGCGAAAGAGATGGTCTGGAAAATGCCATCCGGCAGGTAGTGATTGATTTAAAAACCGAAACAATCAAAAAAGGCTCACCCCATACGCTAAGAATTACAAAAACGAAGCAGGCATACAACGGTAAAATGAAAAAATGGAATGAGGATGTGGAATTGTTAAAACTAGTAATTAAGAAAATAGAAGGGTAGACTGTTGAAAACGATTAGCAAAAGATATCTCATCCTATTTTTACAACCATTTTAATCCACTCTGTTTATGATATTTTTAAACGATAGAAAAATGTGAAAACTGGTATCAAATTTTCAACAGTAATCCTTTGCAGCATCCAAAAAAATACAACAGTCAAAGGAATGAGGGGCTGGCCAGATGCAAAGCTTTTAAATTCCTAACATTTACTACTGTTACGATAGCACCCCTCAGTTTTATAATACCTTTTGCTTTGCCATTTTTAATAAATTTTAAAGATGAATGTTATTACAAAACCAGGTAAAGCATTTCGAAGTAAAGAAAAAATTTAACGAGTACTATTCTACACAAAATAGCTATATTCGTATAATATTATACCACTTATGTCAAAATCAATTATACTTCCAACGGTTCAAAAAGTGTTGCAGGATTTGGGCGAAAATATAAGATTGGCAAGACTGAGGCGCAAATTAAGTGCTGAACAGGTTGCTGAAAGAGCAGGCATCAGTCGCAAAACTTTATGGGCAGTAGAAACCGGTTCTTCTGGTGTTGCCATCGGCACTTATGCTCAGGTTTTATTTGTAGTTGGTTTGGAAAAAGACTTATTGAAAGTTGCGGCAGATGACACCTTGGGTAGAAAATTGCAGGATGCCGAATTGATAGTAAAAGAACGAGCACCTAAGAAAAAATAACCATCTCCTGCCATGGCAACAGCTAATACAAAAAAAGAAATTATTGTTTATGCGCATTGGCTGGAGCTTGCTAAACCTGCAAAAATGGGTACACTTACTGTTGCGCCTGCAAAGGGTAAAGAATCATTTTCATTTGAATACAGCTTCAGTTGGTTAAAGTCCGGCTTTTCACAAATGATTGACCCCGATTTACAAATGTATTCCGGGCCTTATTACCCAAGAGATGAAAAAATAAACTTTGGCATTTTCTTAGATTCATGTCCAGACAGATGGGGAAGGGTATTGATGCAAAGAAAAGAAGCTGCACTTGCAAAGTTGATGCGGCGGCCTCCCAAAAAACTACTCGAATCCGACTTTTTATTAGGTGGATTTGATGGTAATAGAATGGGTGGATTGCGTTTTAAGCTGGAAGAAGAAGGATCGTTTTTAAATAACAATAAAGAAATGGCAGCCCCACCGTGGACTTCATTAAGAGAACTGGAGCAGGCTTGTTTAAAATTTGAAGAAGACAATATAGATGACCCCGAATACCTGAAGTGGATTAATATGCTAATTGCACCAGGCTCTTCATTAGGTGGAGCAAGGCCCAAAGCCAGTGTGATAGATACAAAGAATAATTTATGGATTGCAAAATTCCCCAGTAAGTCCGATGAAAAGGATATCGCATCCTGGGAAATGCTGGTGAATGAGTTGGCCATAAAAGCAGGTATACATATGGCAGAGGCAAAACTGCTGCAGTTTAATAACAAATTCCATACTTACTTAACCAAACGCTTTGACAGAACAACCAAGGGAGAGAGAATTCATTTTGCATCAGCCTTGACTTTGCTTGGATATACAGACGGCGAGGATTCCGAAGGAGCCAGTTATTTGGAATTGGTAGAATTTATTTCAAAACATGGCGTTGCAGTAGAAAAAGACTTAGAAGAATTGTGGCGGCGAATTGTGTTTAGCATCTGCATAAAAAATACGGATGATCATTTAAGAAACCATGGCTTTTTATTGACAGATAAAGGGTGGAGGCTTTCACCCGCCTATGATATTAACCCCAATGAATACGGAAAACACTTAAGCCTGAATATCTCAGATAAAGACAATTCGCTGGATTTGGAATTGGCGTTGGAAGTTGCGCCGTACTTTCGTTTAGCAAATAATGATGCCAAACAAATAATAAATCAGGTAAAAGTAGTGGTAAAAAATTGGCGAATACTGGCAACAAAATATGGAATTTCAAATGCTAATCAGGAAAGAATGGCGACCGCATTTTTATAAAACCATCTGGCAGGTTTCTTTAAAATCAATTTTATCCAACCTTAATTATCTCCGTGCCATTTTCAATATTTGAAATATAGACTGACAATTCAAGCCCCATTGCGGCTTTATATTTTTCAGAAACTGTTTCTACCATTTCAGTGATGGCTTCTTCTTTAACAATATTAATTGTACAGCCACCAAAGCCACCTCCCATCATTCTTGCTCCCAAAACAGCAGGGTTGTTTTTTACAGCATCCACTAAAAAGTCTGCTTCCTTACAACTCACTTCATACAGCTTGCTAAGGCCTTGGTGTGTGGCATACATTTTTTTACCCAATGCAGCTATGTCGCCATTTTCAAGATCGTTGCAGCCGTTTAGCAAACGCTGAATTTCTTCAACCACATATTTACAGCGGCTGTAAACTATTGCATCTTTTGGCGCTACAAATTCATCCAGCATTTCCTTGGTAACATCCCTCAGCGCATTTACAGTTGGATGATGTTCTTTTACCCAGGCCACACCCTGCTCACATTGTTGTCTGCGTTCATTATAGGCCGATGAGGAAAGGGAATGTTTTACATTGGTATTTAATAAAACAATCTTATATCCATCCAGTACAAAAGGTTTATACTCATACACCAAACTGCGGCAATCCAATTGAATTACATGATCTTTTTTACCAAACATGCTGGCAAACATATCCATAATACCGCACATCACACCGGAAAAAGCATGCTCTGCTCTTTGCGAAATGCGTACCATTTCCATTTTATCAATACCCAAATTAAACAATTCATTTAGTGCAAAAACAGTGGCACATTCTACTGCTGCCGAAGAGGAAAGACCTGCACCAATGGGAATATCGCCATCCAGCACCAGGTTAAAACCACCAATGGCGTTTCCTCCTTTTAATAATTGGTCTGCAACACCAAGTATATAAGTACTCCAGAATTTGGTGGGCTTTATTTCGGAAACCGCTACTTCATATGCTTCTTTAAAATCTACGGAGTAAAGATGAATATTGTTATCAGCCCTTTTACTTACCGATACATAAATAGCCTTGTCGATGGCTGCAGGAAGCACAAAACCATCATTGTAATCTAAGTGTTCACCAATTATATTTACCCTCCCCGGCGATCGGACAATTAACGTAGGTTCGTTCTCAAATAACTCAACAAATTTATTCTTTACACTTTCCGTGATTAGGTTCATACTTGCCTTTTTAATTATTATTTGCCGCTCAAATTAGTTTTTTATAAAAAATGCCCCATCCTATTTGTTTTACCGGAAATGGTCTAAGACAAAAATATATCTTGTCTTTAGTATTCAGTCAATTATTTTAATCTTTATTATTTTTGAGTATTTACCTGAGCTTTACCTGATGCATTTAAATTAGACGCTCATGATTTTAATAATAAAAGTGTAAAAGGCCGTTATGGCTTTCAGTGGTTATGTTATCAAAAAAAACGACTAAACGCCTCAACGGCAAAAAAGCAACCTATAGATGCCACGATAATTTAAAGAAATATTATGGGCAGATGTGCAATGTTGAGTAAGTATTAAACTGTTAGATTTTTTAAAAAAATAACAGCATTTAGCATGTATTTATTATTTAAAAATGTTCATTTCCTCGTTATATACTGGGCTTTGTATGTTTAAAAAATTTAAAACACTGTGAAACACATGGTTTTGAGACAATATTTTATTAGGCTTTAATTGTTTTGAACTATTATCAGATACCCAAACTATAAAAGGAATCTCATATTGATCTTTAGGTGCAATGCTTAAAGGTAATCCATGCATATATAGATTTTTTTCGCCTAAAGATTCACCATGGTCAGAAACAAAAATCATGGCACTTTTATACGCTGTTAATTGTTTTAAATCATCAATAACACCAGACAATATATAATCCGTATAAACAATAGTATTGTCATAGGCATTGATTAGTTCTGTATGAGAGCAATTTCCTAATTCAACACTGTTACAAACGGGTTTAAATATCTCAAATTGCGGTGGATATTTCTTACTATAGGTAGGCCCATGGCTTGTGCTGGTGTGCAATACTATCAATATTTTATCTTTTTTACTGGCTCTTATCTGGTCTTTTAGTCCGGTTAAAAGCACTTCATCGTAATTACATCCTTCGCCTTTACAATTTGGCATTAAAAAATCTCTATTTTGATAGTTTTTTATATGAATTGGAGGTTCTCCCCAGTTTGTAGTTCTCCAAATAACCTCTACATTATTTCTATATAAATAATTGGGTAAAATTTCATATAATTCATCAGTATTTGTATGTTCTAAAATACATTTTACACCTGCACTAGTGTAAGTGGCACACGAGTTTGCATTAAAATGAAATACATTAGCTGTTTTGGAAAGTAGCGGATTGGTATTTTTATTGTATCCGTATAAAGAAAAATTTTCTCTTCTTGCAGATTCGCCTATGACTAAAACTACCACCGATTTCTGGTTATCTTTTATGGTAGCATTGGGCAATAAAATTTCTTTTTCATTCTGTTGGTGTTGATGTAGATAAAAAAGAGAAATATTTACTGAGTAACACCAGGGCATTGCAAGCCCACCTAATGTTTTTGAATTTTTATCAATCCATAACCAATTGCTGGCATTAGCAAATACTATAGCTAGAATAAATAATAAGGTAAGCGAAGTGATGATTGAAAATTTCTTTAAGGTTACATTTATTATTTTAACTCTAATGATATAAATACCGGGAATAACTCCAAGTAGAAGTATATATGCTATTAATTTTATGGAAAAAAAACTACTGGCCTCTGCATATTTAGTATTGAGCACATTGCCGATCATACTTTCATCTATGATAACACTATAAGTATTAATAAAGTAAACTGCAGTTGCGTTGATTATAAAGAATAGAATCAATAAAAATTTTCCAACAAAGCGTAATAGAAAAAAAAGCAGAAAGAAAACAAAAGCATTTAGAACCAACATTAGAGTAACTAAACTAATGATAATGATAATACCATTAAAACTTTTATAATCAACATTATTAAAAACAAATTTGAAAAAAGGATAATGAAAGAATAGAAAATTTAGAAAACTCATTAATAAAACAAAATGAATAATTTCTATACTTTTTTTTAGCATGTACATAAATGATTTTAAATATGGCAGATAAAATTTAACAGCCGTTTTGCACTAATCCTTTTTACTTCTTAATGTAAAACCAAAAGTGGTACCAACATCAATTGCACTGCGTACATGAATTACCTGCCTGTGTGCTTCTATTATGTGTTTGCAGATAGCAAGCCCCAAGCCACTGCCGCCTACCTTTCTGCTTCGGGCTGTATCAGTTCTGTAAAAGCGTTCAAATATTCTACCCAGGTGCTCGTCAGCAATACCAGCACCATCATCGCTGATTTCTATTAATATTTTTTTGCCGTCAATTTTGTAAGCACTGGCTTCTATCAACCCGTTTTGTTTACCATATTTTATGGCATTATCTATAAGGTTAATTAACACCTGCCTTATTTTTTCCTTATCAGCATTTACAGTTAATGGAACCTCACAACCTTTTTTAATTGTAAGTCGCATTTGTTTTGCATCCGCTTTTAGTGCCAATGAATCATAGGCCTCTTTTACCAGGTCCTGTATCACAAAATTTTCTGTGTAGAGCAATTGCTCCCCTCCTTCTAACCGTGAAATTTCATCAAGATCATCTACCAGGTTTACAAGGCGGTCAACGTTACGGGATGTGCTGCTTAAGAATTTTTTATTAACAGTCGGGTTTTCCAAAGCACCGTTCAGTAAAGTATCCACGTAGCCTTGTATAGCAAAAATTGGCGTCTTTAATTCGTGCGATAAATTCTGGAGAAACTCTTTGCGATATATTTCATTTTGCTGCAACACTTCAATCTCTGATCCTTTTTGCCGGGCCCATTTTTCTACATCTTCTCTTACTTCGTCAATACTTTTTTGTGGTAAAATATTTTTGTAATAAAATTCCTCTCTTTTACTGGCCTTTGTTTGGTAAATCAGTTTATATATCAATTTTATTTTACGATAAACAAACTGCTGTACCATAAATAAAATCAACCCGAAAGAGCCTAAAAAAACAATAAAGAAAGAAACCAATGCAACCCATAAAACAGGTTCAAAATAGTAAATACCTGTACTAATGGGTAATGCAATAATTAGAGCGGTAGTTGCGGATAATTGTTGAGGAGAAAGGTTTTTGGCTGATAACATTCCTGTAAATGATAAATTAAAATTACACTAAGATACAGCCTTCATCATTTATCAAATGGAATAACAGCTACTATATTTCAAACTTGTACCCTACGCCTTTTACGGTAGTAATACAATCCAGGTTTAGTTTCTGGCGGATTTTTCTGATATGAACATCAATAGTGCGATCGCCAACGATTACCTCGGTACCCCATACCTGGTTAAGTATTTCGTTTCGTAAAAACACCTTGCTGGGTTTAGATGCAAGTAGCGCTAATAATTCAAACTCCTTTCTTGCTAAAGTAATATCCTTGCCCTCAAAATTAATAAGATATTTTTCCCTGTCGATGGTAAGGTCTCCCAATTTTACAAGATCAAGACTCTCTTTATTTAACCTCCTGAACAGGGCATTTACTTTACTCAACAATACTTTGGGGCTAATGGGTTTGGTTAGATAATCATCGGCACCTGTCTCAAGTCCACGTATCTCAGTACTCTCATCGCTTAGAGCCGAAAGGAAAACAATGAGCGTTTCTTTAAAAGCGGTATCCATTCTAAGAATATTGCATACATCAATACCGTTTTTACCTGGCATCATTATATCAAGTATTATTAGGCCGGGATGGTGCTTTTTTGCCATTTCAATAGCTTCATCACCGTTTTTGGCGGTAATTACTTCGTAGCCTTCCTGCTGCAGATTAAACTGGATGATCTCCAGAATATCCGGCTCATCATCAGCAATTAAAATTTTTTTAACAGTACTCATATAATGTTTGCGGCGCAAAAATAGTATAACCGGTTATCATTGCATTGCTTTTAATGGCAGCTGTGTATTATTAAATTGTTAACTGAAAACTGTTAAATAATGCGCCTGAGCCGGTATTGTTATCACCACAATTAAAAAGCAACACATAATTTTGCGGTACCTCAAGGTAAAAAAATATGAAAAATTTTCTACTGATTGTATGTTTCTTTTTTTGCTATACTGAAATGAATGCCCAATGTGAAAAGCTGGTAATACCATTTAACCGCATTCGTTTTCATGACAGAATAAAAGAAGAGCAGGTAAAATGTGATAAGGCTGATGGCAAAATTGATAGTGTTATAAAAGTGGGTCACAATGAAGAAATAAACCTGCAGGTAACTGATGCCATTAATAGAAAAATAAAAGACATTCTTTGCTTTATTGAATCAAGTACAGCTATACCCAGCAACAATGAAAAAATACGGCAATTAAATTATGTGGAAGAAATTATAAGATCTTTCCGAACTAACTGGAAAGTGAAAAAACTTAATCCTGCATATGCTCCTTTGCTGATTGATAATTTTGAAAATATTTTAAAGGCCAACCTATATAAACAGAGTATGGCTCCTTTTATTAGGGAGGTTCCCTATGAAGTGGGTCTTGTAACTGCTGAAATTTTTACAACTAATCCTGGTTACGAGGATAGTAAAAAAATTTTATACCTTAAATATTGTGCTTTAAATCCGGCTAAAATATTATCAACTATAAGACCTTTTGCAAACGAGTCTTTTGCCGACAGTCTTGTATTGGAAGCCTGTACCAATAACCCCAAGCAATTGTATGACTATGCTTCTTCCGTTTCATCGCCGGAGGCAAAATTAATACGGCGTAATACCAACCCAATGGTAATGGCTGTTGCAAAGCTTAGCCAAACACCCAATGCACTTCGGTATTATCCGTTTTTAGATGATATACTAAAAGGTAAACAATCTATTGACAGTTTAAAAAAGTATGTGACCGATGGCCCCAATGGATATGACAGTGTTGGCTACTATAAACAATTAGTAAAAACCGAAATAAGCTATTATGCAAGACTGATAAACAAAGATACCCCTGTTGCTATGTTTGGTACCAATGGCTTAAGAGATATGCTGCAAAACAAAGCCATCAAACATTTTATTACGCCCATTAATGAACTGCACGAGCAAAATAATATTGCCATCAGGATGAAAGCCATTGAGCCACTCTCTGCTGAAGAATTGTATTATATGATTGTGATGGGTGAAAATGATATTTATACTTCCAGCTACAAACACAGTTTTGCCAGGCTGGTAACACTGTTAGGGCCTAACCCCCGGACAGATAAATTATTGATGAATATAAAGATGGATTTCTTTAAAAAGTTTGTGAAAATGGCAGCCAATTACAACCAGCTGGATTCGTTGCTAAAAATGATGCCGCAAGATAACGCCACTACTTTAATGAAAGCATTTGTATCCAACCTGGATAGGGCTAGCAACCTGGAAGATGCGGTGGATGTAGCTGATAGCTATAGCAGCATCAATAATAAACAATTGCTGCAGAATATGCTGCAAAACGTAGAAGAAAATGAGCAGCGCAGCGTGGAAGAAAATAATAGTAAAGGGAAAATAATTTATGGCTTATTAAAAACCATTTTTAAATCGGCAGATGACAGCAGTATTGACCTTACAAGCCAAATTGGAATTCCTTCTATCTATTCAGTCGATAACAAATACATGAGCGATGACAGCGGTCGCATAATTCAACAGGTATTTTTTTATGGTGATGAAGATGGCAAAAAGTTTTTTCCTGCTTTTAAAAATTCTTTTAATCCAAATGACTGGAAAATAACCACGTTAAAAGAATGGGTAGAAATAAAATCGCTTAAAGGAAAAAAGGTTTGGATATATGCCAATCTTCCTTTGGACAATGATAAAAATCTGGATGATACTGCACAAATACACCTAATCAATTTTTTAAGAAAAAAAGATTTAAGTCCGGCAGTGATTGTACACCGTGGGCATAGCTATTGGCTGCCACGCACTATCTCCCGTATGAACGGAAGTGCCAAAGTTATTTTATTAGGTAGTTGCGGTGGTTATAAAAACTTAAGTGAAATATTGGAAGTAAGTCCGGATGCACATATTATATCTACTAAAGAAATTGGAAAAGGAGATATCAACAAACCCATCATTAATTACCTGAATCAATCTTTTGTATCCGGTAAACAATTGGTATGGAAAGATATGTGGGCATCCCTTACTAAAACTTTTTATGCCGATCCAAATAAAGCCATGAGAGAAAGCTGGGACGATTACATTCCGCCCTACAAAAACCTGGGCGCCATATTTATAAAGGCTTACAACAAAAAAGTTGAAGGACTGTAATTATTCAGCTTGCCTTTAGATCATTTTCTTATAAAGGTTTAGAAGATTTAGAAGGGTAGATGTTTAGGTGAAATACTAAATGACAAATCATTAATAAATACCCAAAAACAACAAACTAACGCATTCATGAATCAAAAAGGAAATACAAAAAATTTAGTCGATATCTCGTTGTTGCGAAGAGTTTTTCATTTTGCAAAGCCTTACAAAAATAAATTTTACTGGTCTTTATTTCTAACACTTTTCCTGGCAATTATTTCGCCGCTCAGGCCTTGGCTCATTCAAATTACTATCAATACAGGCTTGCAACCCAATGCCCGTTTTTGGTGGCTGCAAGGGGCTGCATCGGTTATTATTGGTATTACTGTTATTCAATTGTCTTTATTAATTGTAGAATCTGTCTGCCGCTTTGTATTTAGTTTTTTTACCGCTTCACTTGGGCAGAGTGTTGTAAAAGATATTAGAGTTGCAACCTACAAAAAAGTAATCAACCTCAACCTTAGCCATTTTGATAAAACACCCATTGGCACCCTTACCACCCGTACCATCAACGACATTGAATCTATCAATGATATTTTCAGTGATGGTCTTATTCCCATCGTTGCAGATTTACTTTCCATTATTGCCGTGCTGGTTTACATGTTTTTTGTAGATTGGAAACTCACCTTAATTTGCCTGGTGCCATTTCCTGTATTAATAGTAGCCACTTATTATTTTAAAGAAACAGTTAATAAATCATTCATAAGGGTTCGCAATGCAGTTGCAGCGCTCAATGCCTTTGTGCAGGAACATATTACAGGCATGGCCATTGTACAGGCGTTTGCAGCAGAAAAAAGGGAGTTTAAAAAATTCAACGATATTAATAAAGAACACCGTAATGCCAACGTCCGCTCCATATTTGCTTATTCTGTTTTTTTTCCGGTAGTTGAACTGGTATTGGCTATTTCACTCGGTTTGCTGGTTTGGTGGGCAGGTGGAAGGCAACAACCTGAAGCAGCCGGAAATATTACAGCTTTTATTCTCTGCCTCAATTTACTGTTTCGTCCATTAAGGCTTTTGGCAGATAAATTTAATGTGCTGCAGATGGGTATGATTGCCAGCGAAAGGGTTTTTAAAGTACTGGACAATAAGGACAGCGCCAGCACCGAGGGTTCTTTTGTTCCTGCTCAAATAAAAGGTAACATTCTTTTTGATAAAGTGTGGTTTTCCTATGATGCAGCCAAGTATGTATTAAAAGACATTTCGTTTCAAATTGGCCAGGGACAAACTTTGGCAATTGTAGGTAATACCGGAAGCGGTAAAACCTCCATCATCAGTTTAATTAACAGACTCTATCACATTCAAAAAGGCAGCATACAAATAGATGGCGTTGCTATCGATCATTATGATCTACATTACCTGCGAAGCAAAATTGCCGTTGTGTTGCAGGATGTTTTTTTGTTTAGCGGCTCCGTGTACGATAATGTAACGTTGAGAAATCCGGATATAAAAAAAGAACAGGTAATTGAAGCAGCTAAAATGATTGGCATTCACAATTTTATAATGGAATTACCCGGTGGTTACGATTATAATGTGATGGAAAGAGGCGCAACCCTATCATTGGGCCAGCGGCAGTTATTGTCTTTTGTAAGAGCATTGTTGTACGACCCTGCCATTTTAATTTTGGATGAAGCCACCTCCTCTGTTGATACAGAAAGTGAACAATTAATACAACATGCCATTGAAAAATTAATTGCCGGCCGTACCTCCATCATCATAGCCCACCGCCTAAGCACCATCCGCAAAGCCAATAAAATATTGGTATTGGATAAAGGTGAAATAAAAGAAACCGGCACCCACGATGAGTTGATACAACACCAGGGAACCTATTATCAATTGCATAAAATGCAGTTTGAAAAGCAAACTGTTATAGCTTGATAACATGAACAAATTCTTGTAAATTGCCAGTATGAAAATTAATGATAATAAAAACATACTAACTCCCGGTGATTTATATCAAATTGATCCTGATGCATGCTTTCAACAAGCAGAAACAAATTTATTAATTGACGCACTCAGGCGGTCTCATACTGAAAGGTTTTTGATGGCAACAAAGCTTTATAAAATAAGTATGATGCTAAAAAATGCGACAGTTAAACATCAACCTTTTAAAGCAAAGCTTTAATTAATGGACATTTTCAATGAAGATATAATCCGCTTTTGGAAAGCACTTTATACAAACCGTGTAAGATATATTATGGTGGGTGGTTATGCGGTTAACCTTCATGGGCATCAACGCTTTACCGCAGATATGGATATTTGGATTGATGATACAATAGAAAATAGAGCACTACTTAGAAAAGCATTTATGGAATGTGAAATGGGAGACTATTTTATGCTAGAAACCATGCAAATAGTACCAGGATGGACCGATTTCAGATTAAACAACGGCCTTAAATTGGATTTACTTATAAATATGAAAGGACTTGAGGGGTATTCATTTGATGAATGCCTGCAATTAAGTACTATCGCCACTATTGAGGAGGTAAATATTCCCTTTCTTCATATCAATCAACTTGTTTTAAATAAAAAAGCTGTTAACAGGCCTAAAGATCAACTTGATGTAACTGAATTAGAAAAAATCATACAGTTAAGAAAAGAAATGGGGCTGGATTAATTTCTATCTATCTTTCATCCTTAGAAATGAAAGACGGGCAAAGTCAGTAGGTTCACAATAAGCAACAGTTGCTAAAAAACATTAAAACATCAACACTCTCTTTATGACTTTGTTATCTAGTAAAACTTATGTGGATTAACAAACTTCAGTCCACTAATATTAGCGAAATCCTTTTCGTTATTGGTAATTATGGTAAAACTGTAAGCCAATGCAGTAGCTGCTATTATAGCATCAGGCGTTTTAATTTTTTTGTTCTTGCGTATGGCAACGCATTGATTAATAACATCAGGGCTAATATCCAGTACTACACTATCCGCAATAAAGTCTTTTACATTTTGGGTAGTAGGTGCATCTGTATTCCAACAAAGTAGTTCAATTTGAGTAATGATTGAAATATTCGGCGTAGCGTCAATAACTGTATCCATCAACAGCATACTAGCAGCAGGTAAAGAAGCAGAAAAATAATCAGATACTACATTGGTATCAATTATATACTGTTCCATTCGCTTCGCATTTGTTTAATGTGTTCATTAAGGTTTTGCCCCTGCTCTTTGGTAATAATACCTTTATATTTATCAGAAAGTTTTGTTTTAACAGGCGTAGTATTTTGGTTCAGCACTTTAATTAAATGCAGCTCTTCCAACTCACGCAAAATCCCAACTGCTTTTTGGTTGGTTAGTTGTATTAACATTGTTTCCATTATAAAATTTTTAAGGTTGAAGTAATGTTTTTATTAAACTTTTGCCAAAACCTGTAAAACAAATTTAGCTGAAAAATCAAGCATAGGCAAGTCTATTTACTCACGTGCGTAAATGAACAGCAATAAATAAATTGCCGTAATAATTATCAAATATCCATTTACAAATTATCTGTTAAACCCCTATCTTTGCGCCAAATTTCACCAAAAGCTATGTTAGCAAAGAGCATCAAAACTATACTGGTAGCGGTTTTCAGCACAGTTTTATTACTATCATTTCAGGTTTCCATGGCACAGGAGGATGGGCACCTGGCACCTGCAGAACATGAAGCCGAAGCAGCAGAAGGTTTTAATGCAAAAGAAGTTATTTTTGGTCATATAATGGATGCACATGAATTCCATTTTTTAGAATATAAAGGTAGCGATGGACAAAAACATCCTATCTCAATTCCGCTTCCAGTAATATTGTATTCTTACCCAAAAGGATTATCTGTTTTTATGTCATCTGCTTTTGAGCACGGGCACAAAGAAGTTGATGGATACAAAATAAACAAAGAAGGTAAAATAGAGCCAGTAGAAACAGGCGTAAAAGTGTACGACTTCTCCCTAACCCGTAACGTTGTTCAAATGATTTTGGCACTCGCTTTATTGGTTTGGTTAATGATCAGTGTAGCTAAAAGTTACAGCAAAGGCGAAGGCGTAACATCAGCACCCAAAGGCAAACAAAACTTGGTAGAAGTACTGGTAGCATTCATCAGAGATGAAGTTGCTAAACCAAACCTTGCCCACAAAGCCAACAAATACCTGCCTTATTTATTAACTGTTTTCTTCTTTATTTTAATCAATAATATTTTTGGCCTAATTCCAGGCACAGCCAATGTTACGGGTAATATTGCCTTTACGTTGGTGCTGGGTCTTATTTCGTTTGTGGTAATCATGTTTAGTTCCAACAGTCATTATTGGGGGCACATTTTTAACCCGCCGGGCGTACCTGGTTTTGTAAAGCCCATCTTAATCATCGTAGAAGTTTTGAGTGTTTTTATCAAGCCTTTCGCATTAATTATAAGGCTTTTTGCCAACATGGTAGCAGGGCATATCATTATCATTTGTCTTATTTCTTTGATATTTATTTTTGCAGAAAAAATGGCACCTGCTGCAGGCTGGGGAGCATCTCCGGTTTCAATTGCATTTACTGTATTCATTTATTTTATCGAAGTATTGGTAGCTTTTTTACAGGCATTTATTTTTACTGTACTTACCGCAGTATTTATCGGTCAGGCATTTGAAGGTGAGCATACGCCTCATGATGGTAAACATGATGATGCAGTAATCATTTAAGTAGTTTATTTTTTAATCAATATAAAAACAGAAGTATGAGTTTATTAACTGTGTTTTTAGCTGCAGGTCCTCTTGCAAATGCAGGCGGAGCAGTTGGTGCCGGTTTGGCAGCAATGGGTGCAGGTATCGGTATCGGACAAATTGGTAAAGGCGCTGTTGAGGCAATTGCCCGCCAGCCGGAAGCTTCTAATGACATCCGTGCAAACATGATTTTAGCTGCTGCCCTTGTAGAGGGTGCTGCTTTGTTTGCCATCATCATTGGTTTCCTTGCAATGGTTCTTTAATACCGGTGCACAAAATTATTACTGCATCCAAAGTACAGGACGGAGGATGCAGTAGTTTTTAATTGCTTTAATTTTATAAGAAAATTAAAACAAAAATTATTTTGAAACCGGCAATTGTTTTTCATGGCATCATCGTTGTGTCACTCACTTGTACGGTATTTAAATATTGAACATTTCAGCATTATTATTTTACATTTTTAAGTTTAAAAAATGCAATTATTAACACCCGATTTAGGCTTATTCGTTTGGACGTTATTAGCGTTCCTGATTGTTTTCTTTTTGTTGAAAAAGTTTGCATGGCCTGCAATCATTAAAGGCCTGCAAGATAGAGAAGACAATATCAACAGCTCCATTGCCACAGCCGAAAAAATTAAGCTGGAAATGGCCCAGTTAAAAAATGATCATGAAGCGTTGCTTACCAAAGCCCGTGAAGAAAGATCGCTAATGCTGAAGGAAGCAAAGGATATTAAAGATAAAATGATCAATGATGCCAAAGAGCAGGCAAAAGAAGCCGCAGCAAAAATTGTTGCAGACGCACAGGCAAGCATCAATCAACAAAAAATGGCAGCCATTACCGACCTCAAAAACCAGGTAGGTAAATTGGTAATAGAAGTAAGTGAAAAAGTATTGCGCAGAGAACTTAACAACAAGCCAGATCAGGAAACATTTATTAAACAACTGGCAGAAGAGGCGAAACTTAATTAAAACCCTATCCCCTAAAGTGGGAGAAAGGCAAGTATCATAAATCTTTTTTCATCACTTATTTCATAAAATTGAAATAAGATAAATTTTCCCCTTCAGGGAACAAGGGTATGCACAATCCACGTTTAGCCACTCGTTACGCAAAAAGCATCATTGATTTAGCCATCGAGCAAAATCAACTGGAGGCAGTTTACGGAGATATGAAGCATCTTATCAGCATTTGCAAAACCAATCCTGATTTTGTAGCCATGCTTAAGAGCCCAATCATTAAGGGTGATAAAAAAGACAAAATAATGGATGCGGTACTTACCATGCAAATAGGGAAACTTACTACAGCATTTAATAAATTACTGGTAAAAAAAGGGCGGGAATCTTACTTGCCAGAAATAGCGAATGCATTTGTGGAACAATACAATTTAAAAAACGGTATCGTTAAAGTAAAAATCACTACTGCTGCACCTATAAGTGAAGAAACAAAAAATACAATAATTGCTTCCATCAAAAAAAGTGGTATCGATAAAAAGCTGGAACTGGAAACTGCCATCAACGAATCTTTGATTGGCGGCTTTGTGCTGGAATCTGAAGGTAACCTGGTAGATGCCAGCATTCTTAGGGATTTAAAAGATATCAGCAAAAACTTTTTAAACAACGATTACATTCATAAAATCAGATAATTAAACAAGTATAAAATAAATATCATGGTAGAAATTAAACCAGATGAAATTTCGGCAATCCTCCGCCAACAGCTGAGCAACTTCAACGCCGGCGCCAGCCTGGAAGAGGTAGGAACCGTATTGCAGGTGGGTGATGGTATTGCCCGTATATATGGATTAAATAATGTAAGCAGTGGCGAACTGGTGGAGTTTGGAAACGGCGTAAAAGCCATCGCCTTAAACCTTGAAGAAGATAATGTGGGTGTGGTATTGATGGGCGACAGCGGTGCTATCAAAGAAGGTGATACGGTAAAACGTACCGGTCAAATTGCCTCCATTAAAGTAGGTGAAGGTATGAGCGGCCGTGTTATCAATACATTGGGCGAACCAATTGATGGTAAAGGCCCCATCCTGGGTGAACTATATGAAATGCCATTGGAGCGTAAAGCACCGGGGGTAATTTTTAGAGAGCCGGTAAAAGAACCATTACAAACCGGTGTTAAAGCCATCGATGCGATGATTCCAATTGGCCGTGGCCAAAGAGAATTGGTAATTGGTGACCGCCAAACTGGTAAAACAGCCATTTGCGTAGATACCATCATCAACCAAAAAGAATTTTACGATGCAGGTAAGCCTGTTTATTGTATATATGTAGCCATCGGACAAAAAGCAAGTACCATTGCAGGTATCATGAAAACACTGGAAGAATATGGCGCTATGGCTTATACTACCATTGTTGCGGCTTCCGCATCGGATCCTGCTCCTTTGCAATTCTACGCTCCATTTGCGGGTGCTGCTATTGGTGAATTTTTTCGTGATACCGGCAGACCAGCTTTGATTATCTATGATGATTTATCAAAGCAAGCGGTGGCTTACCGGGAGGTTTCTTTGTTATTGCGCCGTCCGCCAGGCCGTGAGGCTTACCCTGGTGACGTATTTTATCTGCATAGCCGTTTACTGGAAAGAGCTGCAAAAGTTATCGCAAGAGATGATATTGCACAGCAAATGAATGATCTGCCGGCATCAATTAAACACCTGGTAAAAGGTGGTGGTAGTTTAACAGCATTGCCGGTAATTGAAACACAAGCTGGTGATGTATCTGCTTATATTCCTACCAACGTAATTTCTATTACCGACGGACAGATATTTTTGGAAGGAAACCTGTTTAACGCAGGTATCCGCCCGGCCATCAACGTAGGTATCAGTGTAAGCCGTGTGGGTGGTAATGCACAAATTAAATCCATGAAAAAAGTAGCAGGTACATTAAAGCTGGATCAGGCACTTTACCGGGAGCTGGAAGCTTTCAGCAAGTTTGGTGGCGATTTGGATGCTGCCACTAAAAACGTAATTGACAAAGGTGCAAGAAATGTGGAGATTTTAAAGCAACCACAATATTCTCCATTTAGTGTAGAAAAGCAGGTTGCTATAATCTATCTTGGTACACAAGGTTTATTAAAAGATGTAGCGGTTAAAAACGTAAAAGCATTTGAAGAACACTTTTTGTTAGAAATGGAAAATAAAATGCCGGATTTATTGGCCGATTTCAAAAAAGGCGGTTTACCGGAAGAAGGATTAAAGAAAATGGTTGCATTGGCCAATGGGCTGATACCTCAATACAAATAATATTTACACTCTATTGTAAAAAAGCTGTCTTAAAAAAGGCAGCTTTTTTAATTTGGATAATACATTAGCTGACCCCCATAATCTAACACGCCAGGAAATATTGCTAATACAAAACGTTTAAAATAAAAGAAAGAAACCCCCATTTATGCTTGAAAAAGAAACTAAACACAGTAGCGTCTTTAAATTCAATTTGAAAGAATTAAAAAGGGCAATACATAATTGCATTACCCTGTAATATTTTTATAATAAGAAAAACAATTAATTTTTCCGTATTCTTTCCCTGCCAAAAGTCAAGCCCAGTTTAATATTTAATGTAAAATAAGCATCATTATTTTTGGGATTTCCCCTTATGCCACCTTCAGTTTTCCTGAATTCGCCCGTTGGCCCTCCTGGATTGAAGCGGTCATTTCTGCTTAAATCAAGTGCATTTTGCAATTGTGAACCAGATAAGTAACTGGCAAAAAGATTACTATTGATATACCTGGTACTAACATCATCTAAATAATCCGTTGTTGTAACCCGGTGAATAAACTCTGCCCTTAAATTAAGAAAAGATGATAATTCATATTTTACACCCACACCAAATGGAAAATTCATTTGAGTAAGTTTATAGGGTTTTCTTTCAGGATATTCAGCAAACCCCTGCCCTTCTGTACTTAATGGTTGCAAATCCGTATATTGACCATTTCTGTTTTTGCTTTGAGGATTAAATGAAAAATAACCAATCCCTCCAATTAAATAAGGCGACCATAAAGGTGGCTCAACATCTCTGCCCATGTAATTTCCAAAAATAAAAAAAGGATAAATTTCAGCTAGCAGCGTTACTTCAGAGATTTTACTTTTAAAACTTAAGTTTCTTTCATATCGGCCAGATGTAGTTGCTCTCACATCTTTAAGAATACTATCATAGGCTTTTATGCTACCAAAAGTTCCTTCTAAACGCAATCCAAAAGATTCTTTGTAGATAGCAGATAAATAAATACTTCCGTTCAATTGGTTATTTCCAATATTGAGGTCCTTTACAAATGGCGAACCAAACCCCTTTCGTCCACCTACATCAGTAAGACAATTCATAATACCCACTGAGGCACCCACCTCAAACATAACGGGTGTATCGTAAAAGTTATTATCGTAAAAGTAGTATTGAGCAGTTGCCTTAAAACCTGTACCAATTAACAGTAAAGTAAACGCTGTTAATAATATCCCTCTTTTCATATAATACTGTTTCAAATTAATATTAGACTAATGCTTTCAACAAAGTACCAGGCTTATTGCAAATTAAACGATTCTTACCTTAAATTATTCTTCCTTTATTTTATTATTATAAAATTTACAGACAGCCCTCAATCCACAAATGCTGCATTTAGGGCTTCGTGCAGTACAGGTGTACCTTCCATGAAGTATTAGCCAATGATGAGCTTTATGAATATACATTTTAGGTATATATTTAATCAGCTGCTTTTCGGTAGCAAGTGGGGTAGTTGCATTGGTTGTTAAACCAATCCTTGCACTCACTCTAAAAACATGGGTATCTACTGCCATATTGGGCTGCTCGTCAATTACAGAAGTAATTACATTGGCTGTTTTTCTCCCAACGCCGGGGAGGGTTGTTAACTCATCTACTGTCATAGGAACTTCGCCATTAAATTCATCCATCAACATACCAGCCATTGCAATGAGATGCCTGGTCTTGTTATTTGGGTAAGATATGCTCCTGATAATTGAAAACAGCTCATCAAAACCAGCCTTACTTAATGCCAGCGGATCAGGGAATTTTTTAAAGATTACGGGGGTTGTAAGATTAACCCGTTTATCTGTACATTGTGCAGACAGAATCACTGACACCAACAATTGAAAGGAATTGTCGTACAAAAGTTCTGTCTCAGCTTCGGGATTATTTTTTAAAAAATAGTCGATTAAAAACGTGTACCGCTCCTTTTTGGTCATAATAAAAATCCCCCGATTTTGGCCGGGGGACGAAATTAAGTTAATTACGGTTGTTAATATTAGCCTTCAGCCGAATATAGTATACCAACTTTTTTATTGGCATAATTCAAAATAAAATCAACAGCTTCTTTCCTTGGAGAAAGTTTTACATCCGTTAATTCATTTTTGGCTGCGGTTAATTCCTGATACTTTTCCTTTAGGATCCAATCTGTTTCTAAAGCTGCCTCGATGGCTTTTGATTGATCGATAGATGTTTCGCCATAAATATATGACAATAGATCTTCCTGCATAAAACTGTGCATAGACTAATAAGTTGCGTTAAAAAAATTATTTAATTATCAATTATCCGTATCTATAAACGGCTATTGATTTTGAATATTGCATAAACCCAATTATTTAGTGATACTATCAGGTGCCACAATAAACAAATCTTCGTTATCTTTTTTCATCAAATACTTTTCCCGGGCATATTTTTCAATGGTTTGCGCATTGGTCTTTAATAAATCCAGTTCTTTTCGGGTGTCTGTAATTTCCAAACCCTTCTTTTCTTCCATTTTCTTCAACTCATTTGAATGTCTTACCCTTTCAAACTGAGATAATAAATCATTTCGGTCAAAGAAAAACATCCAAACCAAAAAAGCTACCATAGCAAGCAGGTACTTATTCTTGAGTATTAATAAACTTTTACCGCCTCTTTTTACAAGTGGTGATAATGAGTTTTTATCAACTTTTATGTTTTCTGTTTGCTGCATTCCATTAAATAGTTCATCAATCAACCCAATAAAAACCTGTAGATTAAGTATCTCTACTTACCAAATTTAATTTTTCCTTTTGGATAAAAAGCACTGTCAGCCAATATTTCTTCAATTCGTATCAATTGATTGTATTTGGCAATACGATCTGTACGGCTGGCAGAGCCTGTTTTAATCTGGCCACAATTAAGTGCCACTGCTAAATCGGCAATGGTAGTATCTTCCGTTTCGCCGCTGCGGTGACTCATAATTGTATTGTAACCATTGCCTTGTGCCATGGTTACTGCATTAATGGTTTCAGTTAAAGTACCAATCTGGTTTACTTTTACCAACAATGCATTGGCTACTCCTTCTTTGATACCTCTTTCCAAACGATTTACATTGGTTACAAAAAGATCGTCACCAACCAACTGAATTTTGTTACCTAAAACATCTGTCATTAATTTCCAGCCTTTCCAATCATCTTCGGCCATACCATCTTCAATTGAAATAATGGGATATTGCTTTACCCAATTTGCCCAGTAATCAACCATTTTCTCGCTGCTCAATTTTTTTCCATCACTTTTATGAAAATGATATACTTTTTTTGTTTTGTCATACATTTCACTAACGGCAGGATCCAATGCAATGGCAATTTGAGAACCAGCTTTATAACCTGCGGCAGTTATTGCTGTCATTACAATTTCTATTGCTTCTTCGTTACTTTGGATGTTGGGAGCAAAGCCACCCTCATCACCTACATTAGTACTAAAGCCTTTCTTTTTTAAAACTGTTTTTAATGCATGAAATATATCAACTCCCCATTGCAATCCTTCGCTGAAAGTAGAGGCGCCTACCGGCATAACCATAAATTCCTGGAAATCAATTTTATTATCAGCATGTGAACCACCGTTGAGGATATTCATCATAGGAATAGGTAAAGTTTTTGCATTGGTACCGCCAATGTATCTGTACAACGGAAGGTTAGCTTCCAATGCGGCAGCCTTGGCTACAGCCAAACTTACAGCCAGCATAGCATTAGCTCCCAGCTTACTTTTATTAGCAGTACCATCTAATTGAATCATTTTAGCATCAATACCAGTTTGGTCGGCAACATCCCATCCTAACAATTGCTCGGCGATGGTAGTGTTAACATTATTTACTGCTTTTAAAACACTTTTACCTCCATAGTAAATTTTCTTTCCATCTCTTAATTCCACCGCCTCATGCACACCGGTGCTTGCGCCACTTGGAACCGCAGCCCTTCCAAGGTTTTCATTTTCAGTTAAAATATCTACTTCTACTGTTGGATTGCCACGACTATCAAGTATTTGGCGGGCATTGATGGATGCGATGTAACTCATAATATTCAGGTTTATTAATTAGTTTAAAAAATATTGCATGCAAAGAAACAAAATACGTGCTATGCTGCAATGAGGCAAGGCATTTATTTTTATTAATATGCAACAAATACCTAAAAAACTTTAAAACTTACTGGTAAAATTTTGTAGCCAAATAATATATACCCATTTATTATTGAAATTTCTTACTTACCTACATTTAAATTACCCCCTGAATTTACTGTTATTGAGGCTCTGCTATTTATTTGAATAGCTTAATGACTACCCGCAATTCGGTACTAAGAGGCGTAGCCTCGGTTAATATTTTAACAACGGGTTTCAACCCGTTGATGAAGTAACTGATAATCATATAAGAGCCGTAGGTTCGACCCATCTAACAATGCCGCAACAATTAGCTAAACATTTATTTGTATTTCAAAATACAACAACATGAGCCGAGCCTACGGCTCTTAGATAGCTGGTTTTTTACAGCACAACGGATTAAAATCCATTGTTACAAAACAAAAACGAGCCTACGGCTCTACAGTAGATTTCTAAAATCCTGAATGCATCTAATTGCGGACAGCCATTAAAAAGCTACTATACCATTGTTAATTACAAGAGAAAAAAACACCTGTTTACCAGGCTGTTTTTTCCAGAATCAGTTGCT
>JAYTTM010000454.1:0-1713 GCA_043745055.1 Chitinophagaceae bacterium
TTCGAAACCTTTAAATGTATTTTAATCCCGAAAAGTAATGTCATTAATTTAAGTTTTTTATTGCCCTGTCCTTTAGGGCAGGGATAAGGAAAAACAAAAATATACCGGGCTTTAGCCCGAACCAGAAGGGCTAAAGCCCACAATAAATATATAAATTTTTATCCCTGCCCTAAAGGGCAGGGCAACTGAAGGATTTCTAATAAATTGAATGATATTAATTACTGATGCTCTCAGATGCATTTTGTTCGCCTTTCATACTTTTTCTTTTAAAAAGAGAGACATCAATTTTTCCAAAACGGTAACTCAGATTGAGTCTGAACATTTGTGGATCTCTTTGACGGTTGTAATCCTGTATAAAATAGGTACTATAAGAATATTGACTGTTAACTCTTGTTCTAAAAATATCGCTGATGTTAAATGAAACCGAAGCTGCATTGTTTTTAAGGAAACTTTTTTTAAAGGCCAGATCCATTCCCCAACTTGGTTTAATATATCCCTGAGAAGCACTTTGGCTCGACATCATTGGTGGGCCCATCATACCCTGGTTATTATTTACAGGTAAATTAGTTTTTGATTGATAGGTAGCTGTTAGTTGTATGGCAAAATTAGCAGGTAATTTAAAATTACTATTGAACTTTCCAAACATACTCCACAAAGCATCTTGCTGAACACTGTTGCTGATATTAGTTGTATTTACTTTAGAGTTGTAAACATTGATGTTGGTACTAATATCCCACCATTTGGCTAAATAATTTACAGCCGTAAGTTCTGCACCTGTAGCATAACTGGAGTTTGCATTGATGTAAGTGTTGATGATATCGTTGTTGCCCGTTACAGTATTTAATTCCTGCGTCATGTACCGGGTAATTAAATTGGTGCTGGTTTTATAATAAACAGAACCCAGCAGGGTATTTTTTCCCTTAAAAGTTTTTAAATAAGATACTTCATACGCTTGTGTAAATTCAGGTTTTAAACCTGGGTTTCCCCTGGTGATATTCAATTTATCCGTATAATCCGTATATGGAATCAACTGGAAAAAGTTTGGTCTGTTTATTCTTCTGGTTGCATTAATCTGTACCTCTTGTGTGCTGCTTAACTTTTGACTTAAGAATAAAGATGGAAATAAACTGATTGGGTAACTGTTGTTAAATTGATCTCCTGTGTTGGTGAGTGTTCCATTGTATCTGGAACTTTCAGCTCTAAGGCCTGCCTTGTAGCTAAAGTTTTTAATGCTGTTGCTTAATGTAGCATAAGCTGCATATACGTTATCTGTATTTTTATAATTGCTGGATGCAGACTTAATAAGGACATAATCATTTTTTGCTTCGTCAAAATAATAATTATAAGTATTGTTAATCCTGCTTCTTAAGGCGGCTCTTAGGCCTGTTTCTAATTTATATGTTTTCAAAAATGGCAATACAAAATCTGTTTGAATTACAAAGTTTTTATCACTGCCATTACCGTTAACTTTTTCATAGCCGGTTTTTACAATATCATTTGTTGTTTCGCTAAAATAATTGGTTGTGTAAAGGGAGTTGTTTTGATTTTTTCCGCCAAAATAATTGGCATCCAATGTTAATTCTTCGCCTTCTTTTTTAAATAAATGTTTCATGCCAAATACAAGGCCCTGGCCATTAAATTCCCTTGTACCTCTGGTTATGCGCTCACTTGAATTACTTATTTTTCCGGCATTGTAAAAGCTGTCTGTGTTGA
>JAYTTM010000455.1:0-6228 GCA_043745055.1 Chitinophagaceae bacterium
GGCTTCGCCCACCTAAGTCCCATTAAAAAGCTTTAACTTGACTTAGTTAGAAAACTTATTGAATTTTATTAATTCGTTTTTTAAAATTTACAATTATTATCTATTTGAAGAATATTTTTACTGCTGTTAAAAAACGTAATGAAAAGATTAAATTTAAAAAAGTCTATTTAACCCCTGTCATGATTTTGTATATAGTAAAATACAATTTGTACATCCAGATATATATTCCAATTTTCAAAATACAATAACTCATTATTAGCCCTTATTATTGTTTGCTCCGAATTCTTAATTTGTCCACTATATATATTTACTTACTCCAAGCCAATGATTGTGGGTTTTAAAAACTGCCTGATCTTAAATCGTTCAATTATTCTTTAATAGTCAAAAGTATACCTAACCACATGTTGCCCTGGCCCTGTTAGTATCATTTCTACTATTTAATACATTTATATATTGTGGAAACATATCAGGACTTGATTATGAACAGAAAAATTGGATACAATTTTAAATCTGATTCATTCCTTTTTCGCAACACTCGTCAACATCAATATATCTTTTTGATTTTGGGGTGATGGTCGAAAATATTTCGTCTACAATAAGTTCTTTTTCAATCTCAAACCTTCTACAAATATCCTATAAAATAAGGTGTTGAGATAATTCGGCGATATTTTTGTCATGTTCTTTTAACCCCTATAATTGAGACTTAATGCACTCTTCCACAAAGTAAGTTTTCAATTTTTTCTCAATTTCATTGTATCTTATAATCATAATCTTCTTAAGCAAAAATTCTTTTGGTCTAAAATGGTACAATGATCTAAAAATAAAAATTGATTCTAAAATTTACAAAAGTGGAAATGATGAAAAACAATAAGGATTAGATTGTAAAATTTATTAACGATTTTTGTATTTTTTTGTTGTTATTGTAAAATAAATAAAACTTAATTTATTGAGTATTGCCTAGGATTTAGCAATTTTTTTCAAAAAATTTTTTAATTTAGTAACGGGCATAAATATCATTTTTATACCATCTACAACTATAATATCCTCTATACAGTTTATTGTATGTACCCCTGAATTAAATTTGTCATTATTTTCGGGATTTATTGTAAAATAAGGCTCTTCACTAAATTCGTTTTCGCTAAGTTCAGTAATTCTATTAATAGTAATTGATTCACCATAATGCATTTCGCAATTTTGAGAAGGCCTGTAAATTTCCCCATCAACCATTATGAAGTTTCCTGCGGGCCTAGAGCTTTTTAAACTAAATTTTACCGGGTTTTTGGGGTGTGCCTTATAAGTTCCGTGGAGATTATCTGCATAATAAATATATAATTTACTATGATCAAACAGATTATCTCCTAAAGTAGCAAATAACCAATACTTATCATGATATTTAAGAATACTTGAATCCAGTAAAGGACAATTGTCAATTAATACCTTTTCGTTTTTTAGTGTATTTGTATCAAAATTATATTCATAGCTAGATACCTTGTTTCTTTTACGACTTTCCGGAATTATATAGGTAGTTCCATTTTCTTTAAAAACAAAAGGATAAGAAATATGACTTTGAGTATCCAAAATTTTTTGCGTTGCGATGATATTGAAGTCTTCGTTTAAAGTAAACATTTTAAGTGTACCATACTTTTTAGAATCTATCATTGAAAAATCTTCATAAATAATATTCAGTAGCCCTTCCTTTGACCTGAACAGAAACGGATCTGCTATAGATTTACTATAATCATTTAGCGGCATCCACTTAAAGGATAAATTCCATTTTTTATCTCTAATGATTTGCACAATATCTCCTCTGGAAATGCCAATATTCCACTGCATTATACAAAAAAGCTTGTGGTACATTTCTTTCAAATTCATTGAAATAAAATTTTTGCTACATAGAATAGCTGGAATAAAAAATCAGGTTATAATTTTCCTGATAATCCTAAAGCTCTTGATAAACTTTTTAAAAACCAGTAACCATAAGAATAATAATTATAACACTGAACAACCTTTCCCCCAAAAAGTAGTTTGTAATTATTGATGCCTTTTAAACTTTTGTCTTCAGTATCCTTTGCAAAACCGCCGAAATCAAATATTTTAAAGCCCTGTTCTTTAAAATATAAAATATCCTTTACAGTAAGATATTTATTGGCTCTGCCAATTAAATTTCTGTCAAATTGCTCGTCTAGCCTTTTTGTGGCGGAATGAAGGTGTCTTACGATGCCAATTTCCTTGTCTACCAGGTAGCTGTGGGCTGCTAAAATCTGTCCGTTATTTTCTGCGAAACTCAATTTAACGGAATCTCCTAGTTCAAGTATTTTTTCTTTACTTGTGGTAAATGTTTCTTTTTTAATCGCAAAATCATTAAAAAAATCAACAAACTTTTCTATTTCCTGGTGAAAATAACAAGAAGTGCCTTCGTTTTCGGAAATTTTAACCTGTTGCCGTATCTGTTTGGCGAAATTAGAAAAAATTACAGCTGTATCTTGCTCAAGGTCAAGTTCTAAAGTATGCGAAATATCCAGTTTGCCTGTTTTCTTTTTACTCTCTGCATTTTTAACATGCATAAAAACATTCAACTTAAAAAACCCCCAAATGCTGTATTTGTAGTTAAACCAGGTTTCGCTTATATTGAAAATAAATAGTTGCTTATTATATTTTATCATCTTTGTGTTCAATTAATTATTCTTCCCCATACTCTCTTTTACACAAACGATATAGAATAACTTATTATTTTATATGTATTAAAAAAAATGAAAATCAGTTTTCAGTTTAATAATGTAATACAAAGCTCTATTCTTTTGTGAAATTAATAGAAATATCTTTAAAACAAAGGAATTTATGTAAACTTATTGCATGCATAATAGTCCCTAATGAATACAAATATTTTTTAACATTCCAGGCTAAAACATGAATTGGCAATTAAAGAGATGCAAATTTTTTTGAAAACCTCTTCGTTGATATTACTTAAAAATAAATTTTTTTTCGACCCAAATTCAATAATTATCTACCGCAAATACCAAGTGCTAATGAAGATTCCATAAAAAAGCCCGGTCGAATTAAGACCAGGCATTGAATATTTGATTTATACAGTTTGAGGGGTAAATTTTAATATTGCTTACTGTTTCCCAGCCAATATTTCCTCCACTACTCCCGGATCAAGCAAAGTGCTTGTATCACCTAAGTTTTGCGTTTCGCCTTCTGCAATTTTTCTTAAAATGCGACGCATAATTTTACCACTTCTTGTTTTTGGCAGTCCGGTTACAAATTGAATTTTATCGGGCCTTGCAATTGGGCCGATAATTTTTGAAACCGTCAGACTGATATCCTGGCGGCGCAGGTTTTCATCACCGTGATGGCCGTTGTAAATTACAAAAGCGTAAATGCCCTGCCCCTTGATATCATGCGGATAACCAACTACAGCACTTTCTACAACATCAGAATGCATATTGATGGCATTCTCTACTTCTGCAGTACCAATCCGGTGGCCGCTTATATTCATTACATCATCCACCCTTCCCGTGATGCGATAGTTACCATCTTCATCTTTTAAAGCACCATCTCCGGTAAAATACAATCCCGGGTAGGAAGCAAAATAATTGGTACGGCAACGCTCATGATCGCCCCAGGTAGTTCTTAAAATACCTGGCCATGGCGCTTTTATGCAGAGATTACCTTTCAGCACATTGTGTTCATCTTTCTCTGTTATCTCATGGCCATTTTCATCTACCAGTATTGGCTGTACCCCTGGCATGGGCAGTGATGCCCAGCTTGGTATTGCCGGCGTTACACCTGCCATGTTTGATATTAGTGTTCCACCAGTTTCTGTCTGCCACCAGGTATCCACAATCGGACAATTTTTCTTTCCAATGTTTTCATCGTACCAATGCCATGCTTCTTCATTGATGGGTTCACCTACTGTTCCCAATACTTTCAAAGAGGAAAGATCCTTACCCTTGAGGGGATCGAGACCAAAACTCATTAAACTGCGTATAGCCGTAGGTGCGGTATATAAAATATTTACTTTGTATTTATCTACAATATTCCAAAAACGGCCTGCATCAGGCCAGGTTGGAATGCCTTCAAACATAACCGAAGTACCCCCCACACTGAGCGGACCATACACAATATAACTATGTCCGGTTATCCAACCAATGTCGGCTGTGCAAAAATGAACATCACCCTGGTTGTACTGAAATACATTTACAAATGTGTAACCCGTCCAAACCATATAGCCACCGATTGTGTGTACAACACCCTTTGGTTTACCGGTGGAGCCAGACGTATATAGAATGAATAAAGGATCTTCTGCATCCATTTCTTCTGCCGGAAACGAAACCACCCCACCTTTTTCTACCTGAAATTCAGCATGGTCCATTTCATCTTCCCACCACACATCCCTTCCCTTTATCATCGATACCGGGGTTCTTGTACGGGTATAAACAATTACTTTTTTAATGGTTCGGTTTCCAATCAAAGCATCATCAATAATGCTTTTCAGGGGAATATCTTTTCCGCCGCGGTAAGCGCCATCGCAGGTAATAATAAAATCTGCCTGTGCATCAAAAAGTCTGTCTGCAATACTCTGGGCACTAAAGCCACCAAATATCACGCTGTGTATCGCACCAATTCTGGCGCAGCCCAATATTGCGTAAGACAGCTCCGGTATCATGCCCATATAGATGCAAACCCGGTCGCCTTTTTTTACGCCATTGTTTTTTAACATCTGAGCGACCTGGCAAACTCTTTTATGTAAACGGGCGTAGGTTACAATCCTTGTTCGTTCTTCGGGGTTATTGGGCTCCCAAATAATGGCAGGTTTTTCCCCCATAGTTTCTAAATGCCTGTCAATGCAGTTCTCTGTTATGTTGAGTTTACCACCTTTAAACCATTCTACTTTGGGTTCGGTAAAATTCCAATCCAGTACTTTATCCCATTTTTTTTTCCAGTAAAAATTGGAAGCCACATCACCCCAAAATTCTTCCGGCTGGTCTACACTTTTTTTATAGTCTATGTGATATTGCTCCAGTGAGGTAATTTGAAAGGGATATGACATTTGCAATTAATATTTTTTTTAAAATCCAAAATTATATATTTATGGTTACATCAATTATTAAAATAAATTTTCTAAACCACTTTCATGGCAGTAGCATCAGCAAAAGGAATCAGCAGAATAATTTTTTCCTCTTCGTTAGGTACATTAATTGAATGGTACGATTTTTATATTTTTGGCATGCTAGCCAAAACAATTTCTATACAATTTTTTCCAGAAGGAAATGACACTGCCGCCCTGTTAAGTACATTAGCCATATTTGCCGCCGGGTTTTTGGTAAGGCCGTTTGGTGCATTGGTATTTGGGAGATTGGGAGATTTGATTGGAAGGAAATCTACTTTTTTATTGACCTTGGTTTTAATGGGGAGTTCTACATTTTTAATTGGCCTGGTACCCGGCTATAAAACTATTGGCATTGCAGCTCCATTACTGGTTTTATTTTTACGGTTAATACAAGGTCTTGCATTAGGGGGTGAGTACGGAGGTGCGGCTACCTATGTTGCAGAACATTCGCCCGCTGGCAAACGTGGTTATTACACTGCCTGGATACAAACCACGGCTACACTGGGTTTGTTTGTTGCTTTAGGAATTATTATGGCGGTAAAATCCAACATGAGTGATGCTGCTTTTACGGCTGAATGGGGTGGTTGGAGGTATCCCTTTTGGATCTCAATTTTACTGGTGGGGGTTTCTGTTTACATCCGGTTAAAGATGAATGAGTCGCCATTATTTTATAAATTATTAAAGGAGGGAAAAACATCTGTCAACCCTTTGAAAGAAAGCTTTGGACATAAAGCAAATTTTAAGATGGTTTTACTTGCTTTGTTTGGAGCAGTAATGGGGCAAGGCGTTATTTGGTATACCGGCCAATTTTATGCACAATCATTTTTGGAAAACACGGTGAAGATTGAGTTTATGCAAAACAGGGAAATTTTACTCTGGGGCATTGCATTGGCAACACCTTTTTTTGTTTTCTTTGGATGGCTGAGTGATAAAATTGGAAGAAAATGGATTATGCTTTCGGGGATGTTGCTGGGTGTAATTTTTTACAGGCCAATATTTGGAACGATGTTAAAAGATGCGAATGCGAAGGAATGGATGAAAGATAAAAGCAACCTAAGTAACGGAGCTTATAATGAAGGTTTCAAAAAGGATACTACTTTAACTTCTGAGGGAAT
>JAYTTM010000456.1:0-6223 GCA_043745055.1 Chitinophagaceae bacterium
GCTAAATAAAAAAAGCACCTGCTTCCAGGTGCTTTTTTATAATCAAATAATCTAACCTTAGTTCTTTTTGTTGGCTTTATATCTTTTATCTGGTGTACCATCCTTTTTTACTGGTCCGGCGGCCGGTGCTGGTGTAGTGCTTTTGTTGGCACTATATCTTTTATCAGGTGTGCCATCTTTTTTTACAGGTGCTGCTGATACTGCCGCAGGTTTGGCTGGGGCTACTGCTGGTTTAGCCTGTGTTGTTGGTTTTGCTTGAGCGGCAGTTGGTTTTGTCGCTTTTTTAGCAACTTCCTGGGCAGATACCATTCCGGCAAACCCAATCATCATACAGAACGCAATCAATAATTTTTTCATAATAAAAATATTTGTTTTAGACAGTAAATATAAACTTCATTCTGCAATAATTTGGTTAGTTGATGGTTAATATCTTGCTTAATTTTTTTACATTTGGCGGGGATTGTTTTTAGCTCCTTTCGTCGTATTTTACAAAATAAAATTTAAGCCTTACAAATGAACATTGAAGCAGTCAATCAGCAATATGGAATAAAAGAAGTAGCCAATTTTTCACAAGAAGAAAATGGACTAATTTTTTTAACAATTAATAATTCTTTTGCTTCAGCCCATATTGCGCTTTATGGTGCACAAATACTCAGTTATAAGCCGCTTGACCAGCCGGATGTATTATGGGTAAGTGATCATTCGCATTTTAAAGTGGGTAAAGCAATCAGGGGCGGTATTCCAGTATGCTTTCCGTGGTTTGGGCCGCATCAAACTGATAAGACAAAGCCACAGCATGGTTTTGCACGAACAAGTAACTGGCAGGTGCAGGCTGTTCAACAGCTGGCAAATGGAGCTACAGATATACAATTAATGTTGGAACAATCTGATGAAATACTTAAACTTTGGCCTTTCCGTTTTAAAGCAGTTATCAACTTTGTGGTTGGGGCTACCCTTCAGGTTACATTGAAAGTTACAAATACAGGAACAGCACCTTTTCAATATTCAGATGCTTTGCATACTTATTTTAACATCAGTGATATAGCTGCTATTGACCTATATGGTTTTGATAACTCTCCTTATTACGAAGCATTTGGTGATAAGTTGTTTCATCAAAAAAAAACCTCACTCCACCCGGGTGTTGAAAATAACAGGCGTTATATTCAACATTCCGGCGAAGCCGTCATTACCGACCCCGGATACAACAGGAACATACGGATTGGCAAAACCGGTAGCAAGGTAACGGTGCTTTGGAACCCGGGCCCTATCACCAGTAAAAACTTTAACGATATGCCTCCCGACGGGTATAAAAATTTTATTTGTATAGAACCAGCCAATGCATACGCTGGTATTGATATGATTGATCTTGCCCCTGGAGAAGATTTTAGCATATCTACTACAATTAAAATTGATTAATTTGTATTCGATATTTACTTCAATTTTCGTATAATTTCTTTTTACTATTTTTTGGTTATAAGCTATACCTGCATTGCTTATCAAACTAGTGTTGCTATATCTGCCACACCTATTTAGTGTATTCTTTTTAAAAAAATAACCAAATAGTTTTTGTGTAAATTTTGCTTACTCCAATTCAGTTTTGCTCAACAAAACACAGGTGCTTAATTTGAATTTTATTTTATTTTTTCGATGAAATACCCTGCCAATAAACGGTTTAAAAGTTTTCAACATCTAGTGGACAAAATCTTCAACATTAACTTAATGTTACGGCCTAATATTGTTCCTACAAGTAATTGGGAGAGAAGTTTATAAATACCACAGTTTTAAATGCGAATCAGGAGTAAAGGCTTGTCAAAGGTTAATTATCCTGAAAACACTTTAGCTGTTAAATTCATCATTTTTTAGTTTCAGAACAGGTGGCTGCATCGCTTTGTGAAAGGCGGAATAGCTTAATATGAATGGAACCTATTCAACGATCAGGAAATTATCAATCTTCAAATTGCTTGGGGTATTAGCCATTGTTAAAGATAGTTTTGCCACTTAAAGTGGTATTTGCAAAGTATACATGTTTATCCTACAGATTTTAAAATATTAAAATTTATTATAAATGCAACATAGCGATGAATTATTATTAAGAGAAAACAAGGACCGCTTTGTAATACTTCCTATTAACTATCCAAAAGTGTGGGAACAGTATAAAAAGCATGAAGCCAGTTTTTGGACTGCTGAAGAAATTGATTTAAGCGACGATCAAAAAGATTGGGATAACCTGAATGATGGTGAACGTCATTTTATTAGCCACATACTTGCGTTTTTTGCTGCAAGCGATGGTATTGTAAATGAAAACCTTGCAGTGAATTTTATGAGTGAAGTACAATTGCCAGAAGCAAGGTGCTTTTATGGTTTTCAAATTATGATGGAAAATATTCACAGCGAAACCTATGCTTTGCTGATTGACACTTACATTAAAGATCCGCAGGAAAAAAACAAATTGTTTCATGCAATTGATACCATACCTGCTGTAAAGAAAAAAGCTGAGTGGGCATTGCGTTGGATTGATAATGGCTCTTTTGCAGAACGCCTCGTTGCGTTTGCAGCTGTAGAAGGTATCTTCTTCAGCGGTAGTTTTTGCTCTATTTTCTGGATGAAAAAAAGAGGCCTGATGCCGGGTTTAACTTTCAGTAATGAACTAATTAGCCGTGATGAAGGGTTGCATTGTGAATTTGCCTGCTTATTGTACAGCATGTTAAAAAATAAACTGACACAGGAGCAGGTTCATACCATTATTAAAGATGCTGTTGTTATCGAAAAAGAATTTATAACTGATGCCCTGCCGGTAGGTTTAATTGGTATGAATGCAATACTAATGCAGCAATACATTGAATTTGTTGCAGACAGGTGGTTAAGCGAACTGGGCTACTCAACCATTTACAATACCACAAATCCATTTGATTTTATGGAGATGATTTCCTTACAGGGAAAAACAAACTTCTTTGAAAAGAGGGTGGGAGATTACCAAAAGGCAGGTGTAATGACTGGCAAAGAAACACAGGCATTTTCACTGGAGGAAGATTTTTAGGAGCTGTTATTTTTAAACTGTGATCTGTGATTTTTGATCTGCGATTTTTGAAATCACACATCACAAATCACAATTCACACATCACATTACAAATCATAAATCATACATCACAAATCATAAATTGCGTCCATGTTTGTAATTAAAAGAAACGGTAAAAGAGAATCCGTAAAATTTGATAAAGTAACTGCACGAATTGAAAAATTAAGTTACAGTCTTAGTCCTATTATTAATGTTATTGATGTAGCTAAAAAAACCATTGAAGGTATTTATGAAGGCGTGCCTACAACCGAACTCGATAATCTTGCTGCTGAAACTGCAGCGTCATTAACTATTACTCACCCGGATTACGCAATTTTAGCATCCAGGATTGCAGTTAGTAATTTGCACAAGAATACGACAAAAAGTTTTTCTGATACCATGCGCAAACTCTATCAGTACACCGATAAAACCACCGGTAAACTGATGCCATTGATTGCAGATGATGTAATGGAAATTATTGAAGAACATGCTGAACTGTTGGATAGCAGTATTATTTATGATCGTGATTTTGGCTTCGATTATTTTGGGTTTAAGACCTTAGAAAAGGCCTATTTACTAAAGTTAAATGGCAAGATTGCAGAACGTCCGCAACACATGTTCATGAGGGTGGCTGTTGGTATTCATAAAAATGATATTGAGTCTGCAATTACAACCTACCACTTAATGAGTGAAAAATGGTTTACGCATGCAACGCCTACCTTATTTAATGCAGGAACACCCAAGCCGCAAATGAGCAGTTGCTTTTTGCTTACTATGAAAGAAGATAGCATTGATGGCATCTACGACACATTAAAACAAACGGCTAAAATCTCTCAAAGTGCCGGTGGCATTGGTTTAGCGATTCACAACATAAGGGCAACCGGCAGTTATATCGGAGGCACCAATGGTACAAGTAATGGTATTATCCCAATGCTGAGAGTGTACAATGATACCGCAAGATATGTAGACCAGGGCGGTGGAAAACGCAAAGGCGCATTTGCAATTTACCTTGAGCCATGGCATGCAGATATAATTGCCTTTCTTGATTTAAGGAAAAATCATGGCAAGGAAGAAATGAGGGCAAGAGATTTATTTTTTGCATTATGGATTTCCGATTTGTTTATGAAGCGGGTGGAGGCCAATGGTAATTGGAGTTTGTTTTGCCCCAATGAAGCGCCCGGATTGAGCGATTGCTGGGGCGCCGAATTTGAAACATTATACACACAATATGAGGCCGAAGGCCGGGCAAGAAAAACAATCAAGGCACAGGATTTATGGTTTGCCATTTTAGAATCGCAGATAGAAACCGGAACGCCCTATATGTTGTACAAAGATGCTGCCAATAGCAAAAGCAACCAGCAAAATTTAGGTACTATCAAGAGCAGTAATCTTTGCACAGAAATTATTGAGTATACAAGTCCGGAGGAAGTAGCTGTATGCAACCTTGCCTCATTGGCGTTACCAAAGTTTGTTATTGATGGAAAATTTGATCATCAAAAATTATTTGATGTAACCTACCAGGTAACTAAAAACCTGAATAAAGTAATTGATAATAATTATTATCCGGTAGAAGAAGCCCGGAACTCAAATACAAAGCACCGCCCCATAGGTATTGGCGTACAGGGGTTGGCTGATGCATTTATAATGCTTCGCCTGCCTTTTGAAAGTGACCTGGCAAAAATGCTTAATAAAAATATTTTTGAAACCATTTATTTTGCAGCCATGACGGCTAGTAAAGATTTGGCCAAGGCAGATGGAGCCTATCAAACCTTTGCTGGTTCCCCGGTTTCAAAAGGGATTTTTCAGTTTGATATGTGGGGAGTTACGCCAAGCGACCGTTGGGATTGGGCTGCATTGAAATGCGAAGTAAAAGAATTTGGCGTAAGAAATTCTTTATTGTTGGCACCGATGCCAACTGCATCTACCTCACAAATATTGGGTAACAATGAATGTTTTGAACCTTATACCAGCAACATTTATTCCAGAAGGGTATTAAGTGGTGAGTTTATTATTGTAAACAAGCATTTGCTTAAAGACCTTATTCAACTGGGACTGTGGAATAATTCTATGAAGAATCAAATTATTGCAGCCAATGGATCTATTCAACACATTAAAGAAATACCGCCAGATATCAGGGAATTGTATAAAACTGTTTGGGAAATAAAACAACGTAACCTTATTGACATGTCTGCCGACAGGGGAGCCTATATTTGCCAGTCGCAATCACTTAATTTATTTGTTGATAGTCCAACTGCATCCAAGTTGACGTCCATGCATTTTCATGCCTGGCGTAAGGGCTTAAAGACAGGTATGTACTACCTGCGCTCACAGGCTGCAACCCAGGCAGTTCAGTTTACCGTAGAAAAACAAGGCAGTAAAGAGATGGAGCCGGTTATTCCAACCGCTGACAGCATCAAACAAACGAAGGAAAGTGTTAGTGATGTAGAACCAACACAAACTGATGAGCCAACTTGTACCATGCAGGATGGTTGTATCAGTTGCGGTTCGTAAAATATAGCGTAATAATATTTTTTTTTAAAAATATTATTACAACAAAAACAAGATTCAAATGTTATGTACAAAAATTCATAACATTTTTTTTTAAATTAGTTGCATGAGACATCCAATAATGTGCTGGGATATTGTAATGGAAGGGGTATCCAGAAGAAATGAATTTTCTCAAGACATAAAAGCAATACAACATTTAATGAATCAGAACAACTGGCAACCGCCGGTTAGAGAGCTGGATAATGCAATTGTGTGGGAAAATAAAACATTGATTGTAACTGATGCCTCCCTCAATATTAAATTGGCCACAAAGAATTTATTTGACATGAACGGGTATAAGCCAACCGAAGTAATTGGCAAACATCCAAAATTTTTTCAGGGCGAAGCTACCTGCCTGCAATCAAGAAAGATTATCAGTATGGCCATCCAGCAACAGATCCCTTTTAGTTGTGATATTGTAAACTATAGAAAAGACGGCGGTATCTACACCTGCCACATTGATGGTTATCCTATTTTTGATAAAAAAGGTACGCTGGTAAATTTTGTTGCTATAGAAAATGCAGCATAATTATATTTATTACTAAGCAACTCCTTCTACAGATAATTAGCCCGTAACAACTTTTTTACCCGTCAATACTTTTTAGTAGTAACTGAAAAAAA
>JAYTTM010000457.1:0-1709 GCA_043745055.1 Chitinophagaceae bacterium
GTATTGCCTTTAACAGGGTTAGGTGAAATTGAAATACCTGCACCTGTGTTACCCAACACCACTTTTACTACACCGCTATATTTAAATGCACCGCTAATATCTATTGCTTTAATACGATAAAAATTGGTGCCTTTTACTGCCGCTACATCCAGCCAGTTATACAATGTTTCTGCACTGCCATCCGTTACAGCCTGTGTACCCACTTTTGTAAAACTACGGCCATTAGTAGATTTTTCTATTTGGTAGCCACTTAGGTTTAGCTGACTGCCCACCTTCCACTGCACTGCTATATTGGTACCATTTGCTGCGGCGTTAACATTGATAAAGGTAACCGGCAACGGCCCGCCCAATGGCCCAAATACCAGGCGGAAACGATCTGCTGCAAAAGAACCTGCATTTGCATCAACGCTAAAGTTGTAGGTTGTATTGCTATTCATTGCAACAGGTGTGCGGCTGTTAAGATAACTATCTTCTAAAATACCCACCAGTGATGGATCAATATTCTGAGGCCTAAACTCCATCTGATACTTATTCGGCCTCATTTGATTAAGGTTGTAAAACACCGTATCAGTTGCGGTAAACGGCAACCTTTTTTCAACAGCTAATTTTACGCCATCTCTTAGCATACCAAAGTTTTCATTAAAATTACTTTGCTTGCGGCCATCGTAATCATCTACCAGGTTGCTAAAGCTGTTATCCATGGCTACAAAGTTGCCATCTACCATTCTGTTGCCGGTTGTGCCAACTGAATAAATATTGGTAAATAAAGCGCCGTAAGTATCCCCCGATGGCTTAAATACCAACTTGCTGCCGGTTGTTTTACTATTTTCTGCAATAGAGATATCGCCTCCGGAACCACCACTTATAAAGAATGCCTGGCCAGACTCGATGGTATTTACCGTACTGCCTGAAATACCATAACTACCACCACCTGGGTTTACAACATAATTAGATCCTGGTTTTGAAAGCACCTGAAAACCGCCCACTGTATTTAATTTAGGATCCCAAATACGGAAAGTGGTACCAACTACACCACCTGTTAAAGTAACACCCCCACCGGCAATTAAATCAATAGCAGATGCAAATGGATTGCCTAATAGCGCAGACTGTGAAGCTGCAATACTAGTTGTTCTGGTTCCCAGATTTAAAGAGCCCGTTGTACGCAAGGTAGTAGCGGATACATCTCCTGATGAAGAGCTTTTCCCTTTACTCCTGTCTCCTCTTATATAAAGATAGTAACCTAGCTGAGCATCTATCAAATCAGTGGTATTGGGTACACCAGTAAGTAAATTATTTAATGATGAATATTGTAACATAGAAGCACCCTGTGTATAATCATCAAAACCTAATAACTGTGCACCACTCTGCGAACCGGTAATATTGCTGGTTATTTGTGTACCAAAGCCGGGGAATCCATTCACAAAAGCAGCCTGATTTTCCTGCCAGTTTTGTTTAATGGTTTTGCCTTTTGCAGTAACAGCCAGTAAACGCCAGGCCCTATTGGTATTTGCCGGAATATATCTTTCTACTGTTGCATTACCACTTATATAAGTGCCGCCGCTTGTGTTAGCAGCAATTCTTGCAGTACCAAATTCATTAGATTTTATTGTTAGCAAACCACCTGTTGTTAGTACGCCCGTGCCCGTTACAGTAAGCGTACCCTCTGTATTAAGGGCAGTACCGCCGGTAATATTAAGACTATCACCCAG
>JAYTTM010000458.1:0-6219 GCA_043745055.1 Chitinophagaceae bacterium
CGAAGCTGGTACTCTTGGCGAAAGATTGACCGTCCTGGGAAATGGCAATACAGGGATTGGGCTATCGGCACCACGAGCACGGCTAACAGTATTAAGTACTTCTATCAACAGCGCCAACAATACTGAGGTGATGCAGGTAGCTGGCAAAAACCCAATGCTCCTTTTCTCCGACATAAACGGCAACAACTATGCTTATTTTAAGGCTATTACAGATTTATCTCAAACAGCACAGTTTGCAAGACCCGGCATTGAAATAGGTGCAGCAGGTAATGATATTTATTTAAGTTCTCTGGGTTACCAGCCTGCGCTCACAGTAAATGGAACTACCAACAATGTTGGCATAGGAACGATAACTCCACTGGCTAAACTGCATATAGCAGGAAATGTGAAAATCGACGGCAATAACACACTGGAATTTGGTGCAGGTGTAAATGGTAAAGAAGCTAGTGCAGGAAAAATAGGATACCAAACTTTTAAACCCGACGCACTGGATATTGTGGGTGCAGGTACTACAGGGTTAAACCGTAAAATTAAATTCTGGAATGAAGGGGGTGCTGAGTTTGCCGGCAGTGTGGGAATTGGATATGCCAATCCTGTTGCAGGATATAAATTATCAACTAATGGTGGGGCTTATATAAATGGGCCTTTGTTTAGTACAGGAGATGTAGAAATTGGTGGCGATGCAACCGTTATTGGTAAACTGAAAGTTTACGCATGGGGTCCTTATACGTACACACATAATTCTTATGGAATGGGAGAAACCGGAGATGGGGTTATTTATAATGGAAGCGGTTTTAATGTAAGTATAAATGCTGCCCAAAGCATAATAGCTTCATCATTTTTATGCATCTCTGACGCCCGTTTGAAGAATATTGCCGGCGTAAGTAACTCAGTTAAAGACCTGGAAACCATCAATGCCCTGCAAATCACTGACTACACAATGAAGGATAAACTAATGTATGGTAGTAAATCTTTTAAAAAAGTAATTGCACAGGAGGTAGAAAAAATCTATCCCCAGGTGATATCAAAGCACCCTGATTTTATTCCCAATGTTTACCAGCAAACGAATACAATTGAAAAAACTTCCAATGGATATCTTTTAAGTTTTGCAAACAAACATAACCTGGAAAAAACTGCCAAAAAGATCCAATTGATGATGGAGCATGAAGCAAAACAATTTGACATTATTGCCATCCCTTCGGCAAACCAGGTGGAGATAAAGGCTGCTGATTTCAAAATTGATAAAGTGTTTGTATACGGCCAGGAAGTAGATGATTTCCGTTCGGTAGACTATGAAGGACTTACTACGCTGAATATTTCTGCCACGCAGGAGCTTAGCAAATTAATTGATGCCCAAAATAAAAAAATTGAAATGCTGATAAAGGAAATAGAATTACTCAAAGGAACGAAGTTGGCAGCATTGGAAATAAAATAATCAATAAAGTTAAAGGCAAATGGTCTGAGTGAGCCGGGTGCATCAGTGAATGTAACCGCAGAATTTAAACCGACGGAAATGAATTGATACCAAAAACACTTACAATAAATAATGCCCTGTGCCCGACAGCACAGGGCTTTTTAGTAGCAGGGTTGATAACTTTTTTTTCGCCATAAGACTTTGCATTAAGTGTAAATTTTTTTAGGGGTTGCTGTATTTCCAATTACAAAGCAATTGTTAAGACGGGCTAGGCAGGTGCTGAAAATTATACCTTTACTATATGTCTGACATCAATGAAACTATACAAGAACCGCTGGAGCAGGCGGGCAAAAATAAAATTAATTCTATGGTAGCATTGTTTGTTGCTATCACTGCCACTTTTATGGCATTGTGTAATGTAAAAGACGGTAATATTGTACAGGCTATGTCGCAGGCACAGGCACATGCCATTGATGCATGGTCCTACTACCAGGCTAAGAGCACCAAGCAGGCAGGTGCAGAGAATACATTGGCATTGTTGAAACTACAGCAGCCAGCGCTTCCTGATTCCATCATAAAAAAATATGAAAATGAGGTAAGCCGGTATGAAACTGAAAAGGCTGTAATAAAAAAACAGGCAGAAGCCTTTGCAAAAGAATATGATGACATCAATCTATTCGACGATCAGTTTGACATGACTGATGCACTGCTCACTATTTCCATTGCCATGTTAGGCATTGCATCGCTTACACAAAAAAAATGGCTTTTGTATTTTGCCAGCTTTGTAAGTTTGCTTGGTCTTATTTTTGGTATCGCTGCATTTTTAAAAATCAGCCTTCACTCCGATTTTGTTTCAAAAATATTAGGTTAGTTAAACTGTCAGTCTTATGATGAAGCCCCTCTTCACAAGATGGGTGCCTGGGCTATACCATGGTTCTTGTCTTTACGAACCATGGTCCTGAAATATGAAATGGCGAAAATTATAATGTAGCTAATTCACGAACCATGCACCAGATTCTATTTACTTTTTTGAAATAAAATATTTAAGTAAGGCCCTGAAAGACTGGGCAATTCGTCAATGCAACCCAATTGATTCCTTAGGAAAATCACAATACCCCTTTGTAAATAGTTCAAAAATAAAAACCGGCTGTAGCAACACAGCCGGTTTTCATTATTATTTTGAACAGCAATTGATAGGTTTAGTTTATCCAAAAATGCCAGGTCAAAATGTAAGTGGCTATTCTAAATTTAAGGAAAAAGCTCGGTTAAAGTTTATTGCCTTTTATACAACAATCAAACTTAGCTATAAAAGTATCCCTAATAAAACAGTACTGTTTTAAATCAAATCACTAAGCCTATTCAGCAAACTTTGAAGTCCACTGCCGCATGGTTGATACTTTGCCATCTTTATTAAACCACCATACTTCGTGCAGTTCCTTTTTTTCTACTTTCCCATCTGCATATGTGTCAACTTCTGTACCCCACACACAAACAAGATTATCCTTTTTATCAATGCTGTACAGTGGCACCCATGCATGGATGGTAGATTTTGAACTTGTCATACTGCCACGGTATTTCATGACCATTTCCAGGTTGTTGGCTTTGCCATGCGTAACCGATCCATCCGGCATCCACATGCTAACGGTATCTGCAAAATAATCATGCCTTTTAAACTGATTGTCGTCCCAGTCTTTCCAGATGTCCAGCACTTTATCCGCATAGGCAGTATTGCCTATTTTAAAGTTTGATGAATAATCAGCTTTGTATGGGGCTGCTTTTTTTTGTGCAGAACTATTGGTAAAAAAACAAACCCAGATTAATGTGGCAATTGCAATTGTTAAACGTTTCATACTTATATATTTAAAGGTTAAAAAATGCGCAGGCAAAGAGATTTCGAAGATTGGGAGACAAATAAACGTTTATAAACTTACATTTATAAGTTATTAGTTCAAAGTATTTCGGGTTAATTATTTTTTTCGAAAAGCTTATTAACAACAACAGCCTCACCGGCAATTGTTGTGTTCATTTAATGTGTACTAATGGTTATTATTTTTGTGGAATAGATTTTACGCTCACCCAATTGTTTTGGATTGTGAACAAACAGATTGCTGCGTTTTCATATTGTTGCGGCATTAAGTGGTAACTTAATTTTGCCGATTAGGTGTTGCCTTTTTTTCTTTTATAGCCCAGCTCCCCATTGCCTTATGGCAATTTATTAGTTCTTATCCCCCATTAGCCGTAGGCTGTGCCTGGTGTGTACCCGTTGCGAATGGAGGCTATTATTGAAGCAGGTAAAAAATTTATTACCATCATTCGCCGGAGTTGTTAACTATTGGCGCTGTAGGGTGTTCTTACTGTTATTAATGCCGGTTGTAAAGTTCCTCAAAAAGATGAAAGTGAACAGGAAAACCAAAAGCAAAAAGTAAATAGTGAAAAGCGAATGCAAAAAACAGTTGGTAAATTGATTTTTTTAAATGGTCCGTAACTTATTAATAGCATAGAACTTGAGAAAAAAGTTAAGCAAATGGTACACGCCTTAGCATATGAAAAAGGATTTGTTTGTTCGGTTAATGTTCTTTTGAAATTGGCTTTTTTGACTAAGGAGGATTATGGATCCTGAAAATTTTGAATGATTGATTATTTATAAAAAGTGTGTAAAGTAAATATGGGTAAGCTTTCATTTATCAATCAAACAATCCGAAAAAACTCAACAGAATTTGAGTTGGAAAGTCCATGGACCGGCAATCATAAATTTGGGAAAGGAGTAAGTTAAAAAATAACTTTTAGTAAATCATGGGATAGTAATATTGAAGACGCAGATGCAACTCATTATGTAGATAAGAAGCGAATGCTTGAACTCAAAAAAATTAAGGCCGGGGGTAAACCCGATTCATTAAAAAGAGGGGAACTATAGGTAATATCGGTACTGGTTTAAGGACTACTTCAGTTGTAGGGCATTCGTTAGAGACAGCACGGTGGCTGGCAATTCAGCAGATCAATTATGACTTAGCTTGGTAATTTAAAAAATGATTTTAAAAAAACGAACGATTGAAGCCCTGCCTGCCAACTACCGGTGCAATAATTTACCGGGCAGCATAATAATGCCTTTTAGTAAACTAAAAATGCCATCCACAGTAATCCCAATTAAGCGGAGGGGTAGGGAAAGTATCCAAAAAACGGGATACAGAATCAACGCCAGAATAGCAAGCGGCCAGCAAAGTATAAAGAGGATGATCCAGGCGATGAATTTAAACATGATTTAAAGTTAATGACTGGATATTAGCTGCTCCGGTGTAATTCCATGAACGGCTTTAGACTATTGGGTACGGCGGCGCAAGACAAAACGGATGTGTGGAAGTAGAATTACCGCAGTATATCATGTACATAAATCAAATAAAAATTCCTGAACTTTTGCTGTTGCAATTTTAATTGAATGCTGTTTAAAAGTATCTTTTACAAAACAATCAATTGTACAAATCGCACTAATTCAATGTATCAACTATTATAGGAAAGAACCTTCACAATAATATACCCCGGCAATCGTTCATCTCTTATATTAGTCCCCGTAAATCTGTACAACTAAACCTAAACTTAAAATTATCCTATGAGAAATAGTCTTGTCAAATTGTTTCCGGTGCTGATCGTATTTTTATTACTCTTATCCGCTTGCAGTGGCGCTCGTGGTTCTATGCATCATCGGGGAGTTAATAATAGAGCATACAAAGGCTATTGATGAAATTTATTTTGTTAAAGCCCCATCAGGGGTAGGTCTCTGTGCTGTATCTTTTTGGTATTTGATATATATAATCCGTCAATGAGTGAACACTTGTTTCCCCATAATTCCTCATCGCTGGCAGATACCGCAAAAAAACATATCTTCCTGTTTCATAAACCCCATTTCATGAAACAAATATTTCTATTTAGTTCCTTACTGTTGTTGGCCATTGAAGTTACTGCTCAAAAAAATTCAGTGCCAACAAAAGACGAAGCGTTAAAGACACAGGCTGCCGCAGACATTCAGGCAAATTACGTTCAGTATAAAAACACTGCCCTGCAAATTTGGGATTATGCAGAAATGGGTTATAAAGAAGTAAAAAGCAGCATCTTGTTGCAAAAAACTTTGCAGGATAATGGCTTTACCGTAGAAGCCGGTGTTGCAGGTATGCCAACAGCATTTGTGGCAACATATGGCAGCGGTAAACCTGTAATAGCAGTACTTGCTGAGTATGATGCTTTACCTGGTTTATCTCAAACTGCCACGCCTGAAAAAAATAGTGCCGGTAAAAATGCCGGCCATGGCTGTGGACATCATTTGTTTGGTGTGGCATCTGTAGCTGCTGGAATTGAAATAAAAAAACTGATAGAAGAAAAAAAACTTTCTGGTACCATTAAAGTATTTGGTTGCCCGGCAGAAGAGGGTGGGAGCGGAAAAGTGTACTTGGTTAGAGCAGGCTTGTTTAATGAGGTGGATGTAGCAATTCACTGGCACCCTGGAAATAACAACAGTGTTACTATGTTGAGTGCCCTTGCTAATGTATCGGCAAAATTTCGCTTTCATGGAATTTCTTCACATGCTTCAGATGCACCGGATCGTGGCCGCTCTGCTTTGGATGGGGTAGAGGCAATGGATAATATGGTGAACATGATGAGGGAACATATTCCGCAGGAAACAAGGATTCATTATGTAATTACCAATGGTGGTAAAGCGCCCAATGTGGTACCTGATTTTTCTGAAGTATATTATTATGTCCGTCATCCAAAAAGAGACCAGGTGCAAAGCATTTTTAAAAGAGTGGTGAATGCAG
>JAYTTM010000459.1:0-1708 GCA_043745055.1 Chitinophagaceae bacterium
GGAGATCAGCAGGCTGCCTTATTCGGGCAACTTTGTACAGAGCCTGGCATGGTAAAAAATACCTACGGCACCGGTTGTTTTATGTTGATGAATACCGGCGAAAAACCTGTACAGTCTAACAATAATTTATTGACTACCATTGCCTGGAAGGTAAATGGCATTACGCATTATGCACTAGAAGGCAGTGTGTTTATTGCAGGCGCTGTTACGCAATGGCTGAGGGATGGATTAGGGATTATTAAATCTGCTGCAGAGATAGAAACCCTTGCCAGCCAGGTAGATTCCAACGGAGCGGTTTATATGGTGCCAGCATTTACAGGTCTGGGTGCGCCACACTGGAAACAGGATGCAAGGGGAACCATCACCGGAATTACAAGAGGCACAATCGCTGCACATATTGCCAGGGCTGCATTAGAGAGTATTGCCTACCAAACAATGGATGTGCTGCAAGCCATGGAAAATGATTCGGGTATCAGTATAAAAGAGTTGAGAGTAGATGGCGGTGCAACTGTAAATAATTTGCTGATGCAGTTTCAAAGTGATATGATGAACATCAAGGTATTGCGACCACTTATTACAGAAACCACTGCACTGGGGGCAGCTTACCTTGCAGGTTTGGCAATAGGTTTTTGGCCATCGATAGATGCACTTCAACAACAATGGCAGATTGATGCTACCTTTTCTCCAACAATGCAGCAGGAGGAAAGAGCGGCTCTAAAAAAAGGATGGGAGCAAGCTGTTAAAGTAACAATTGGTTAACAAGGTAAACTTGAATAAAAGCCATAAAACTTTGTTTGACCGGGTAATAATTTATGCGATTATACAAATAGAAATTATATTCCATTTTTAAAATAAATGTTTCAATACCCCGGTTTTTAGTGCAGTAAGTTTATGCAAAGAGATCAATCATTACAACAAATAAAAAATACCCTTCAATGGGATATTATTATTATTGGAGGTGGGGCTACCGGGCTTGGCTGTGCTGTGGATGCAGCCAACAGGGGCTTAAAAACATTGTTACTGGAAAAATATGATTTTGCAAAAGGCACCAGCAGCAGAAGCACTAAATTGGTGCATGGTGGTGTGCGGTATCTGGAACAGGGGAATATCCGGTTGGTAAGAGAAGCTTTGTTTGAAAGAGGAAGGTTGTTGAAAAATGCACCACATGTTTGTCATACGTTGGCATTTGTAGTGCCCTCCTATAAATGGTGGCAAAAATGGTATTATGCTTTTGGTTTGTGGTGGTACGAATTTTTGTCGGGCAAACTAAGTTTGGGCAAAACAAAATTACTCTCAAAAAAAGAGGCTTTGCAAAATTTGCCAGATATGGCTGCTGAAAAATTGAGTGGCGGTGTATTGTATTTTGACGGTCAATTTGATGATAGCCGACTTGCAGTAAACCTTGCCCAGACAGCAATAGAACAAGGAGCAACCTTGCTTAATTATGTTGGTGTAACTGGGTTTATAAAAGAAGGGGGAATTATTAAAGGGGTAAAGGCAACTGATGATATGAGCGGCACTTCTTTTGAAGTTTCCGGAAAGGTTGTTATCAATGCAACCGGGGTATTTGCAGACGAAGTATTACAAATGGCAGAAGGTAACAAAGAACAAACAATTACGCCATCACAAGGAATTCACCTGGTGGTTGAAAAACATTTTTTTAAAGGCAGCGTTGCATTGATGATTCCAAAAACGGAGGATGGAAGAG
>JAYTTM010000460.1:0-1701 GCA_043745055.1 Chitinophagaceae bacterium
GGTTTTCATTTTGGAACTAAAGACGTTTTTGTTAATATAGCAGGTGGTGTAAGAATTGAAGATCCATCCATAGATCTGGCAATTGTAAGTGCATTGCTCAGCAGCTACGAAGATGTTCCCATCAACCAGCATTATTGCTTTGCAGGTGAGGTTGGGTTGAGTGGAGAAATAAGGGCAGTAAACCGAATTGAACAACGCATTGCCGAAGCTGAAAAACTAGGCTTCCAAAAAATTATCCTGAGTAAATACAATGCCAAGTCCATTGCCAATTTAAAAATGAATATTGAGATTGTGGCACTGGCAAAAGTGGAAGAATTATACCAGTATTTATTTTAAACCAGGATACTAAAGATAGACCGCATAGTAATAAACGGCATCAGAACAAAAGCTACTTATTCTATTAAAATAGATAATGCTTTGATCTTACCTGTATTATTTTGTATATTGATTAATGCAGTTTTTCGAAAATATATTATCAGATGTTTCTCATATTTTTTACCCACACCTGTGCAATGGTTGCGGCTCTGATATTTTGGGAGAAGATAGTTTACTCTGCGCCAGGTGCATCATCGATTTACCACAAACTAATTTTGCCCAACATGCCGGCAACCCAATCGAAAAGATATTCTGGGGAAGAATTCCATTAGCTGCCGCCTGCAGTGAGTTTTATTTTGCAAAAGAATCATTGATTCAGCACCTGGTGCATCAACTAAAATACAAAAGCAACCAGGCCATTGGTGTTTACCTCGGTGAACTAATGGGAAAATCGATGAAGGAAAGTAATCGTTTCAACAATATTGATGGCCTGATACCATTACCCCTTTACCCGGATAAAGAAAAAAAAAGAGGCTACAACCAGGCAGCAGTTATTTGCAACGGCATGGCTGCAGTAATGAATGTTCCTGTTTTGAATGATGCGCTTAAAAGGCAGCGGTTTACCGAAACCCAAACCAAAAAACACCGGACAGAAAGATGGGAAAATGTTGCTGACAGTTTTGTGTTAAAAAATGAACATCTGTTAAAAGGAAAGAAATTATTATTAGTAGATGATGTGGTTACAACAGGCGCCACACTGGAGGCAAGTGGCAACACTTTATTACAAATTGAAGGCGTACAATTATGTATTGCCACACTCACTTTTGCCTCTAAATAATCCAATCTTCATTTGCTGTATTTCACATCCAATTGCAATCAGATGTGGCAAGCCGCAATCCTGAAATTGTTAAAGTATTTTAAACATGCATTGATTTGAGTTCTTTAGTCCTCCTTTGGAGGGCTGGGGCAATAGCAATATCCGATTACTATCGCATTTGAATTGCACCGGGTGCATTAAAAATTGTCGTAAGAGTTGTCAACCTTTCAAAAGCCTGCTTCAACTTAAAAACTCTTTTATGAAGGTTGACAACCCTTTAATACATTGCGGCAATTTTAAATGAACCCATTGCACCCTTCATCCGCTAAATAAAAAAATACAAGTACATTTGACCATGCTTTCAATAACAAGTTCTGTATTCAGGCGTTGCCTTATTTTTGGCCCGTTGGTTATTGCAGTATGCTTCCTGTTTTCAGGATGTCAGAAAGATACTTTCATCACCAGTAACATCGCAAGCATTAGCACCAGTGCAGACAGTCTTTCTTTTGATACAGTTTTTACCAGCATTGGCTCCACCACACAATCTTTTAAAATCATTAATACTAATA
>JAYTTM010000461.1:0-1700 GCA_043745055.1 Chitinophagaceae bacterium
CCAAAAGAAAATCTGTAGTACACAAACTGGAACATAAAAAACATGAAACCCAACAATTACGCCTATTACAGTCGGGTTAGCTGCAATCTGGGTTAAACCAGGGTAAGATGAATAAAGAATTTAATCCTTCCTACAAGCAGAGGGTCGGCGGTTCGACCCCGTCAACTCCCACATTGATAATTAAGCAGTTAAGAAAAATATCTTAACTGCTTTTTTATTTTGCGACCATAAATGCGACTACAAAACGAATAAAGAAAGGAAGTCGTAAAACAAAGAACGGAAAGTAAAAATTGATGTATAAATGTGCGGATGTGCATCATAACATTAGCGAAAAATTGTACTGCAATTTATTTCAACTGCCGGGCAACAATATCATATTGTAAACCCATGTACTTGCAAAATTCATCTACCGTAACAACCTGGTGTTGCTCCTTCTTAAAGTGATCTTTAATTTTCTTGATGAGGTTTCTGCCATACCTATCGCTTCTGTCTGTGATTATCTGAATGTCTTTTGGATAAATACACAGTCTGTTCTTAAATCAAATACAGGAAAAACCTGCTACTATGGGCTTATTTAAAAACACTTTATGGAGCCTGCTTTACCCACACCTGACGGCTAAAGGAAACAAAGAGCACAAAAAGTTAGTCTCTACAAAACAACTGCCGGTCTTTTAGGATAAACACAAAAATGGCATTAGATATTTGCGTGCTTAACTCAAAATCTAATGCCTTTAGCGAGATAGGACGTCTGGTTGACGCAAGTTTACGAAAGGTTGCAAACCTGAGCAAATCACGTTTTACTTTCTATCCACGGCATTTGAGTTATGGCTTAGTTTGCCCATCCGGTACACGATGTTGAACTTGTCCAGGTTGGTAGTTATAGCGAAAAAAGCATCAGGCTTCATTTTGAAAACATTTTTCATTAGGTTTTGGTTAATGCTGCATTAATACAGAAAAGTTGTGGTAAAGAATTGACAGCTGTTTTCGACCCTTCTTACCTTCCCTAAAGTGGTCAGCAAACACCCGGCCTGGGTAGGTGGTGGAGTGGTAAAGACCAATGAACCTTAAAGGGCCTTGAGGTAAGCTGCTTGCCAATAGTGGATGTTGACGCTGGTTCTGCTTTGTCTCTACAGGTAGCACAAACACCAGCCAAAGGGGTATTAGAATCTACAAACAAAAAACTGGTAAGCCATTATGTAAATATTATAAAAAGCCATTTCGGGACCTTAAAATCAATGGCAAAATAGTTAGTAGCGGACGGGTATTTTTATAAACCATGATTGTATTGTGCCACTGTATAACGAAGTGCTTCACATTATTACCAAAATGCGTCCTGATAGAGTTTTGAGGCATCTATACCATTGACCTAAAAATAAGAGCAAGGGCAGCCCAAAGCTGTATGATGGCAAGGTTGATTGCAAAAATATCGGCAAGCACCGTATCAAACAATTTGTAGAACACGATGGTGTTGTTTTTTATAGAGGCATCGTATATTGGATGGCACTGAAAATGTTGGTGTGGATCGCTTCCCTGTAGCCGGGCAAAACAAAGCGGCATGATATCTTTCCTTGTACAGACACAGAAATAGAACCTGAAAAAATCATAAAGTATTTTGGGCTAAAATTTCAAATAGAATTTTTGATTCGGGATGCAAAACAACATTGTGGATTGGAAGAGTGCCAGGCCCGAAGCGAAAACAA
>JAYTTM010000462.1:0-1699 GCA_043745055.1 Chitinophagaceae bacterium
TGTTACACATGGCTTTCAGGCTGTTTTTAGTAAATACCTTAATGAAAATGGGATAGCCGCTGAGGAGGTAAAAACCCAATATGGTAATGACGAAGAAGACACCAATACAGAAGATAAAATTGAATTATCATGAAAGCATTTGCTCAACTGGTAGATGCTTTAACTGCTACTACCAAAACCAATGAAAAGATAGCGGCACTGGAACATTATTTTTTAGTGGCCGATGAAAAAGATAAAGTTTGGGTGATTGCATTATTCACCGGCCGCAGACCCAAACGCACTGTGTCAGCTACTTTGCTAAAAGAATGGTGCAGCGAATTTTGTAGTATCCCATTGTGGCTGCTCAATGAATGTTATCACACTGTGGGCGACTTATCTGAAACCATCGCTTTGCTGGTAGAAGCAAGCAACACAACTATCGAAATTCCGCAGGAACATCCGCTGCATTATTACATTGAGCAATTTGTTTCATTAGAAAAAGCAACAGAAGAAGAGAAAAAGATTTTTATGCTGCAAGGCTGGGCTCAGTTGGAAAGTACAACCGAAAAATTTGTTTTCAATAAATTACTAAGCGGCTCTTTTCGTATTGGTGTTTCGCAACAGCTTATGGTAAATGCCCTGGCCAAAGTTTCGGGTGCCGAACCTGCTGTAATTGCCTACCGCATCGGTGGCAAATGGAATCCTGCAACTATCACTTTTAATGAATTGCTGAGCGATGAAAATAATGTGTCAGACATCTCTAAACCTTATCCATTTTATCTTGCTTATCCGCTGGAAGATGGGGTAGAAAAATTAGGCAGCATCGATAGCTGGCAGGTGGAATGGAAATGGGATGGCATTCGTGGACAGGTTATAAAACGAAACGATAATTTGTTTGTGTGGAGCCGGGGCGAAGAGTTGATGACAGATAAATTTCCTGAGTACAATTTGTTTCGGCAATCGTTGCCAAACGGAACGGTATTGGATGGAGAAATTATTGTAGCAAATGCCGCAACGCCATTGCCCTTTGCATTGATGCAAACCCGAATAGGCCGAAAAAATATCAGCAAAAAAATTATGGAAGATGCGCCAGTTAGTTTTTTTGCGTATGATATTTTAGAATATGATGGTATAGATTTTAGAAATATTCCATTGCAGGAAAGAAGGCAAAAGCTAGAGCAGGTTGTAGCGTTGGCGGCTAGTGATAAAATGCAGCTTTCGCCTTTAATACAATGTGCCGATTGGACTGAACTGGCTCAATTAAGGCAGCAAAGCAGGGAACATTATGCAGAAGGTTTTATGCTGAAAAGAAAAAATAGCATTTATCAAACAGGCAGAAAAAGGGGCGATTGGTGGAAATGGAAAATTGAACCTTTAACCATTGATGCCGTTATGATTTATGCCCAAAAAGGAAGCGGACGAAGAAGTAATTTATATACTGATTACACTTTTGCAGTAAGGGATGCTGATAAGTTGGTGCCCTTTACCAAAGCTTACAGTGGCCTTACAGACAAAGAATTTACACAGGTAGATGCTTTTGTAAAACGCAATGCTATTGAAAAATTTGGGCCAGTTAGAACAGTAAAACCTGAGCTTGTTTTTGAAATTGCATTTGAGGGCATCGCTGCCAGCAAACGGCATAAAAGCGGCGTGGCACTTCGGTTTCCAAGAATGAACCGCTGGCGGCAAGATAAAAAGGCAGACGAAATAAATACGCTGG
>JAYTTM010000463.1:0-6165 GCA_043745055.1 Chitinophagaceae bacterium
ACGAAAGGGATATTTATCTGCATAAAATTTGTACCAGTCTAAAATAAAGCGTGCCCTTATCATGGTAAGTGATTCTGTATTGATGCCTGCACGTGCAACTGCACTTTGTTTATTCATGGTTTGTAAAAAAGCAATTTCAAAGGCGGTGGGCTGTTTGCTTACTTTTGTAATATCTGCTTCGGCAAATAATTTTTTATAACTCTCCAGCAAGATGGTTTTTATTTCGGGAGTACGGTTGCCAACTGGTTCTATGTTAATAAATATTTCACCATAAAGTATGCTCCAAACTTTATCTGTTGTGAGGTAATAATATTTGCTGGCGTTGTAATAGTTTTTTGAATAACCTGGATCCATTTCAATTCCTTTCTCCCACAGTTTTATTGCTTCATAGTCTTTCTGAGCCCATAAAAGCTCACCCAATTCATTATACATAGGGCCGCTTTCGGGGAATTTTTTTACGCCTTTTCTATATATTTTTTCAACCTCTTTTAATTGCTCTAATTGGGTGTAGATATTTCCGGCAATCTGATAACACTGGTCATCGGCATCTTCTCTGTCAAGTAATGGTTTAATAGTTTCTAAAGCTTTTAGGTTATCTTTTTGAAAATAATAAGCAAGGGAAAGATCTTTGGCAATCTCTATATTAGCAGGTTCCATTTGTGCAGCCCTGTTAAGCACCAGCACTGCATTGGCATAATCTGCCTGTTGTAAAAACGACCTTGCTGTTTCCCGAAGTTCGGTAGCTGTTTGAGCGTAAGTGTGATTGAAGTAACTTAATAAAACAACAACGGCTGCAAGTATGTATTTTTTCATTTTGCTAAAGATAAAAAAAGAGCTGTTAATAAAAACAACTCTTTTCAGGTAAAATAAATATTTTCTGCTTTTAATCTTTTATCAAATGGGTAAGCAAGCCATCTCTCAACTTTGGCTCGAACCAGGTGCTTTTTGGCGGCATCACATTGCCACTATCTGCAATGTCAAATAATTGTTGAATGCTAACCGGGTGCAGGCTAATGGCAAGTGCCATTTCACCACTATCCACTCTTTTTTCTAACTCAGCCAGTCCACGTATGCCACCAACAAAATCAATCCGCTTATCTGTACGCTGGTCTTTAATACCCAGCAATGCATCTAATAAATTTTCCTGTAAAATGCTTACATCCAATATTCCAATGGGGTCATTTGTATATGTGCCTGTTTTTGCAACCAATTTGTACCACTGTTTATTGATGTACAAACCAAATTCATGTAATTGAACAGGAGAGAAAGCACCTGCTGCAGTTTCTATCGTGAATTTATCGGCCAGTTTATCGAGAAATTCGTTGCTGCTTAACCCATTTAAATCCTTTACCAGCCGGTTATAATCCATAATATGCAGTTGGTTGGATGGGAATAAAGTGGTAAGAAAAATATCCGCACCTTCAGGTGCAGCTTTCCCTAGCGCCTGCCGTACTTTAGCCGCAGAAGCTGCCCTGTGGTGGCCATCTGCAATATAGGTGCAGGGCACATTTTCTGAAAATAACCTGCTGATTTTTGTTATTGCCGCATCATCATTTATTATCCAGATGGTATGCTGAATTTTATCATCAGCCAACAAATCGTACACTGGGTTTTTATCCTTTTTCCAGTTATTGATTACCGAATCTATTTCGGATACATTTCTGTAGGCTAAAAAAACATTACCGGTTTGTGCCCCGGTGGTTTTTATATGGTTAATTCTGTCTTGTTCTTTTTCCGGCCGGGTAAATTCATGTTTTTTTATCAGATCGTTTTCATAATCATCTACACTACTGCCGCAAACTAAACCAGTTTGGCTTTTACCATTCATGATAAGCTGGTAAATATAATAGCATGGTTTGCTTTCCCGGAATAGTACATTACGGCTCAAAAAAGCATCCAGGTTTTCTTTGGCAGTATCGTACACCTGTTGAGCCTGTATGTCCGTATCTTCCGGTAAATCTATTTCACTTTTGGTGATGTGTAAAAAACTGTAGGGATTGCCTTGTGCTTCAATTTTAGCTTCTTTGCTGTTGAGTACATCGTAGGGTCTTGATGCTACATTTTTAGCATGTTGTGCTTCCGGGCGCAATGCCTTAAAAGGATTAATGGTAACCATTGAAAATTAATTAGAAATAAAAAATGTATTTGATATCAGGCATGTTGTTTTGCAAAAGCCTGCATGGTATCTACCAGTACCTGTACACTGCTGATGGGTAGTGCGTTGTACAACGATGCCCTAAAACCACCTACCAGCCTGTGTCCTTTAATGCCAACGATATTATTTGCTTTAGCTGCAGCTAAAAAAGATTCTTCCAATGTTGCATCATTCATTACAAAACAAACATTCATTTTGCTTCTGTCTTCTTTAACAACAGTTCCCCTGAATAAAGGGTTATTGTCAATTTCATTGTATAGTAAAGCAGCTTTTGCGTTATTTAGTTTTTCTATTGCTGCAACCCCACCGGCAGCTTTTAACCAGCGTAGTGTTAACATACAAACAAATACTGCAAACACCGGAGGTGTGTTCAGCATACTTCCTTCTGCAATATGGTTGCGGTAATCCATGATTGTTGGGATAGGGCGTTTTACTTTACCCAAAATATTTTTATTAACCACCAGCAGGTTTACCCCTGCCGGCCCCATGTTTTTTTGAGCCCCTGCGTATATTAAATCAAATGCATTAAAATCAATTACCCTGCTAAAAATATCGCTGCTCATATCACCTACAAGTGGAATACTGGTTGCAGGAATTTTTTGCCATTGGCTACCATAAATGGTATTATTGGTAGTAATGTGTAAATAAACGGCATCGTTTGGTACTGCAAAATCTTTAGGAATAGCTGTGTAATCATTTTCTTTACCGCTGCATACCACGGCAACATTGCCAAAGAGTTTGGCTTCCTTTATTGCTTTTATCCCCCAAACCCCGGTATCTGCATAGGCGCCTGTGTCTTTTGTATCCAGCAGGTTCATTGGCACCTGCATAAACTGGGTACTAGCCCCCCCATGCAGAAATAACACCTCATGGTTGTCGTCTAAATGCATAAGTTCCTTTACTAAAGTTCTTGCCTCATCCATCACGGCCTGGAAAGTACTGGTGCGGTGCCCTAGTTCCAGAATGGATAAACCGGTGTTATTATAATTAAGAACTGCTGCTGCGGCTTGTTCAAATACTTGTTTGGGTAAAATAGATGGACCTGCGTTAAAATTATAAACCAATTTAAAATATTTTATATAAGTAATGAAGATTAATTTATTCTGCAAAAATAGTTTTTTGAAATATAAATAGACTAAGTAATTAGGGAATAAATATGTTAAAGCCAAACCCTGGTAAATATTTATTGCTGCAAACAGGCTTAATAAACCAGGCATAACGATAGCAACATATATTTCTTTCCATACCTTCTATTTTTTTACTGCTAATAAATCAGGATGGCTGTGTGGCTGTTATTCATGAAAATGCATCTTTGTAAACATGTCACTTTGCAATTTTATATGCAACTTTTAAGGAATCAAATTCATACAGTGGTGCAGCCCCTTTTTCTAATTATAGTGTTGGTGTATTATTTTTCCTTTATTTTGCAATAAACTAACGCTATAGCCTAACTATACCCATTAATCATTGTAAAATCTTTACAAAGCACCTTTTGTAAAAAAAAGCAATCGTATAATTTTTTTTATGACTGTATATTTTAAGCGTTTTCTTATTGCAGGTATGCTGTATCTTATCTCTGTAGCAGCCAATGCACAGGTTAATTCCCTTTCTTTACAAAACTTATCAGCTGTAAACATTAATGACATCTCTGACTCAGAAATAAAATCCTACCTGTTAAAAGCTTCAGAGAATGGTATTACTGAACAAAACCTGTACAGGATTTTGGAGGAAAAGGGACTACCTGCCGGCGAGGTTACCAAGCTTAAAGAAAGAATCAGCTTATTACAAAATACCAATATCAACCAGCCCAATGCTACTTCCAAAGAAATAACCAACAAAGAAAAAGATAAAGCTGACCGATTGGAAAATAAGGAGGTAACAAAGGTACCCATGCAAAAAAACCAGGGCGACCTTTCAATTTTTGGGGCAGACTTATTTGCCAGCAATAGTCTTGTATTTGAACCCAATCTGCGAATTGCAACACCGGTTGGTTATATCATTGGCCCGGATGATGAATTAATGATTAATGTATTTGGTTATAGTGAAAAAACCTATAATCTAACCGTGAATGCAGAGGGCAACATTTACATTCCCCAGGTAGGCCCCTTTTATGTAAATGGGTTGAGCATTGAGCAGGCTTCCGCAAAAATTAAAAACAAACTGGCGGCTACCATCTATAAAGCCATCAATGGTGGTGGCACCGGGGTGCAGATTTCATTGGGAAAAATAAAAAGTATCAGAGTAACAGTTATAGGGCAAGCCAAAAAGCCTGGTACTTATACTATATCTTCCCTAACAAGCTTGTTTAATTTATTGTACCTCTGTGGAGGTCCTGCAGATTTGGGCAGTTACCGAAAAATTGAATTAATAAGGGGAAATGAATTAAAGCGCACTATTGATTTATATGGTTTTTTATTAAAAGGGGATCAACGGGATAATGTGTTGCTGAGTGAGGGTGATGTTATCAGGATACCCTATTACAGTACCCGTGTAATATTAAATGGAAATGTAAAGTTGCCGGGAAAATTTGAATTGGTGAATGGAGAAACCTTTGCAGATGTGTTGCTTTTTTGTGGTGGGTTCACCGACGATGCATTCAAATCCGGAGTAACCATTTACCAGCTTACGGATACAGAAAAAAAAATAACCGATTTATCAAAAAGCCAATACAACAGTTACCAACCGCTTTCAAGCGATTCAATTGTTGTAGGCAAAATTTTAAATCGTTATGCGAATAAGTTAATTATTTCAGGCGCTATTCAAAGGCCAGGCGTTTATGAGCTTACCGGTAATTTAAAACTAAAAGATTTATTGGAAAAGGCGGGTGGATTAAAACCAGATGTATATACAAAAAGAGGCGGTATCAGCCGTTTAAACCAAAACGGTACCCCACAGCAGGTTTCGTTTGATATTGACTCTGTCATGAACAATTATACAGAAATAGCGCTTCAAAAAAATGATAGTGTTACCATCTATTCCATCTTTGATTTAGACAATAATATTACAATAACAGTTGATGGTAATGTTAGGAGGCCCGGCATATACAAATGGGTTCAAAATCTCAAGTTGAATGATGTGATATTACAAGCAGGAGGTATTACTGAATCTGGAGATAACCGAACGATTGAAATAGCCAGGCGTATTAATAATATAAACCTATCCGAGCTTAACCATTTACAAACGGAAATTATCAATGTAGATTTAGCAGATAGTACTGCAATAAAAGAGGTGGTATTGCAGCCGTATGATGCCATCAACATCAGGCAAAAATCAAATTATTCAAAGCAGCGTACTGTTTTTGTAGAGGGTCTTGTTATCAATCCCGGCAGATATACTCTTACTATGAGCGGAGATCGAATTAGTGATGTATTGAAACGAGCAGGAGGTTTTAGGGCCAATGCCGACACAACAGCGTTGGTGATAAAAAGAGTATCTAAAAAGGATATGACTTTTGATGAAAGACAAAAAGTATTTGCAAAACTGCTAAATATTAAATCCGATAGTATCGATGCTACCAAAAGAATAAAAGACGAGATTTATAAAGACTATGATAAAATAAGTATTGATTTAAATAATGCTTTGCATGATAATAAGGAATCTGAAAATATGTTGCTGGACGATGGTGATGTGTTAACGATTGAGCAAAATAGCAACCTGGTAAAAGTAAGTGGCGAAGTATATTATCCAACAATAGTTCCCTTTAAGGAAAATGCCAGCTTGAAATATTATATTGAAAAATCGGGCAGTTACACAGAACTTGCCCGTAAAAGAGGCACATTGGTGATTTATCCTGACGGGAAAGCAAAAAAGGTAAAACACTTTTTATTCTTTAAAAGTTATCCAACTGTTGTATCCAGATCAGAAATTTTTGTTCCGCAGAAATCTGAAAAAAACAAATCAAAGATAACAGTAGCTGAATGGGCAGTAGTGCTGTCGTCACTGGCATTGATTGCAAATGTGATAGTGAATATTCGTAAATAAAATTAATTGCTGAATAAAAAAAATGGCAG
>JAYTTM010000464.1:0-6162 GCA_043745055.1 Chitinophagaceae bacterium
GATGCAGCAACATCCGTCTCATCAAACGGCACCGGGTTTGGATTAGCATCTATTAAAAGAAGACTTTTTCTGCTTTACGGCAGGCAGGATTTGCTACAAATAAAAAAAGAAGCTACTACATTTATTACAATAGTGAGCATTCCACAAAAAGTATAAAACCAGTGAGCATTTAAAATTACCATGCAACAAACCAACTCAATAACTGCAATAATAATTGATGATGAACCATTGGCCAGGTTAATGATTAAAGAGTACCTACAGCCATATACCAACATTGAATTGCTGCAGGAATGTGGTGATGGTTTTGAAGGAATAAAAGCAATACAACAACATAAGCCAGACCTTATTTTTCTTGATATTCAAATGCCTAAAATAAATGGTTTTGAGATGCTGGAACTGATAGATAATCCACCGGCAGTTATTTTTACAACTGCGTTTGAAGAATATGCCATCAAGGCCTTTGATGCGCATGCTGCTGACTATTTGCTAAAACCATTCAGCAAGGAGCGTTTTGATAAAGCCATCCAAAAGATGATGTTGCAAAAGAGCAATGTAGCTACAGTAGTTGCTGACACTGCCTTACAGGCTCTGTTCACCAACAATAGGATTGTAGTAAAAGACAATGGCAAAATAAAAATAATTCCCTTGCCACAGGTACAATACATGGAAGCTGCAGATGATTATGTAAAAATATTTACAGCAGATGGCAATTTTTTGAAAAAGAAAACCATGCAATATTTTGAAGACAGTCTACCTGCTGCGGACTTCATTCGCATCCATCGGTCATACATTGTAAATGCCCAGTTAATTACCCGCATTACGCCTTATGAAAAAGATAGTCATTTGGCTGTTTTAACAACCGGAGTTCAGTTGCCGGTAAGTAAGGCTGGGTATAATAAATTAAAGCAGGTGTTGGGGATATAAAAGTACTGTTGTATTATTAAGTACCCAAATCCCAAACTAAGCCTTCATAACCTCACCCCTACCCACACTACAAATGCGGAGAGTAACTTGATACTAAAATACCCCAAAAGCGTTTTTCTTATTCGATTAGTAGTCTCATTTTTCTTGTATGCTATTGTAGAATCTGATTTACATTTTGAAGTTCTATTCCGCAAAACATCAGTGCACTTACAGAATACTCCAACGGAGAGTGGCTAGAACCCTTAACCCGCAAGTGTTTTAACTATATGAGAGAATTTTAATTGCACAGTGATAAAAAAATAACGGGAACTTTAATGCTGCCATTTATTTATTCCTCTGGCGGTACCTGCAGGTTTAATTTAAGTTCATCAATGTCCATCTCCCGCTCTACCTGCCTTATCACGGTATCGCTGAAATCTCCTTCCTTGTGCACCTTTAATAACAATTCCCGTTGGAATTTGCTGATTGCTATCTGTGCTATATGAAGTTCATCCGGTGGTGCTTCTTCAACGGCTTCATTAATCCGATTGGCTTTTTTGTGACGTTTAATCACTTTGGTAAGTTGTTGTATCTCTCCTTCATATTTATTTTTCAGTTGCTGTTGAAATTTAGTAGAACGGGGAAGCTTTAATTCAGTTTCTATAAAATGCAATGTACTGCTGGCAAGGTGTAATTGTAATTCATTTGCCTCCACAGTTTCATTGTCTTGTGGCTTTATTTTTAACCATCTTATTAGCAATGGCAGCGATAAGCCTTGTACAACCAGTGTTACAAATATCACCACAAAAGCTAAAAAGATAATAGAGTGCCTTTTGGGAAAAGCCCCCCCATCCTGCATTACCAGCGGCAATGCCAATGCAGCAGCCAAAGAAATTACGCCCCTTGTTCCTGTCCAGGCAACTACCATCACATTTTTCCAGGTATCGTCCGGTTCTGTGTTACCTTTTGCTTCATCTGTATCCTTTTTGACGGCTTGAAAAATTTTAAACCAGTAAGCACCGCCAAAAACCCATATGATTCTTATTAAAATAGTTACCAGGCTTATCAGCAAACCATACCCCAGTATTTCTGTAAAAGGGTATCTGCCAAGATCAATGATGATGGAGGGTAATTGTAAACCTATCAGAATAAAAACAAAGCCTTGTAATAAAAAAATCATGGTATCCCATACAACCCTGTTCCTTATTCTGCCCCGGTAAGAAAACACCTCTGGCCCCCGCCAGGAAATAACCAGGCCGGCACTAACAACTGCCAGTACGCCAGACATATGAAAATGTTCTGCCGCCAGGTAAGCAACAAATGGCGCCAAAAGGGTAAGGCTCGTTTCTACTATAGCATTATTGTGAATTCTTTTTATCGACAGTACAAAGAGATACCCCGATAATATACCAATAAGAATGCCCACCCCGGCTACTAATAAAAACTGCAGGCCAGCTTGCCAGAATACAAAAGTTCCGGTAGTAACAGCCGCTACTGCATAACGATAGGCAATTAAAGCGGAAGCATCATTTACCAGGCTCTCTCCTTCTATAATGGTGATGACTCTTCTATTTAATCCCAGACCTTTTATAATGCCGGACGCCGCCACAGCATCGGGCGGCGATACAACAGCCCCCAATACAAAAGCCAGCGGCCAGGTAAACCCCGGAATGGCAAAATGAGCAGTAACGGCAACAGCTACCGTTGTAAAAAACACTAGGCTGATGGCCAGTGCAGAGATAGGCCGGATGGAGCTTCGGAATTCGTTCCAGGAAGTTTTAGAAGCGGCATCATATAAAAGCGGTGGAAGTATAATAACGAAAACAACATCCGGATCTAATGCCAGATTTGGTAAGCCGGGCATAAAACCAATGATCAATCCGGCAATAACCAACAAAATAGGAAACGGAAATTTTCTTTTGTTGGCAATCGCTGTCAAACTGATCAGGATGGCCATAATGAAGATGACAATTTTAAATTCTACCATAACTTTTTCAAGCTACGAAAAAGTAGGCCAGTTTACTCAACATGCTACATTAAATTACCTCGCAAATAAAAAATTAAAATACAGAAAAAATTACAACCGGTAATATTTTTGCCAAGAATTTACAAGGAAAAAATCTGAGAGGGATAGTTGGATTAGAGATAAAATTTAATGAACGCTTTAGTATTTTTTCAGATGAATTTTATTCATTTCATCAAAGGTAAAAAAGTCCTGATTTGTACTAAAAAAACAACCATACAAATCATTAAAGCAGCGCAGGTAATTTTTCACCAACGGTACATGCCAATTTTAATTTACTTGCTTTTACTTTTTTCAATACCCTTATTTTTTCCAATTGGTTCAGCTTCAACAGTAGCTTCTTTTCCTACAATTTCGTGGGATTCGGCAACAAATGCGCCTTCGGGTTGTGTAGGATTTTTTTCGTTGTAACCTTTATGAATTTTTGAATCCGCTATTGGTACCGCTGTTTTACTTTTTATTGTAGCCATTAGATAAATATTTAAATAAGTAATGCTAAAATTTCATGCCAAGTAAATCAGCTATTTTTCTTCTTAAATCTAAACAAAGCAAAGCTGTTTCTACAATTTTATGTTGGCTATTGGCTGATGCCAAATAACAAGGCGGGGAAAACATTCCTCAAACAATTAAAAGCCGGGTAAGTTGATGGTAACCTGCAACACTAACCTTACCCAAAAGCACATTGATAAAAATATCAACACTTCTTAATCTATTAGCAACATTGACTTTTCGAGCATTAAAAATTCTAATGGTCTTAAATGGGTACCGGTAAGTCCATCTTCAACGAAAGCTTTTCGCTCGCCTGTCTCAGCGTATCCATGACGTTTGTACCAATCAATTAATTCTGTACGAAGAGATATTACGCTCATGTAAATGGCGTTACATTTTATCTGGTGGGCATATTCCTCCGCCGCCGCTAACAGCTTTTTACCAAGGCCCCCACCCTGCTTACCCGGGGCTACACTAAACATGCCCAGGTAAAGCTTTAAACCATGCTGTTGCAGGTTTACACAGCCGGCAATAAGGCCTTCCTCATTGGTATATTTCAAAAAAACGCTTCCCGGTTGTTGTATTACCTGTTGCAGGTTAGCTGCATCAGTGCGCCTTTCACCGGCAATAAGATTGGCTTCAGTCGTCCAGCCTTGTTTGCTGCTTTCGCCCCTGTAGGCACTGTTAAGCAAAGCTTCAATAGCAGGTAGATCAGTTGTTGTTGCAATAGAAATGGAGGGGTTGCTGAATGGTTGCATAAGTAAGCAAAAGTAAAATATATCAGGTAAAGAAATTAGGTAAAACAGTTATTGGCTAATTCTTATTTTGATGCGCTATTATAAACCTGACTTTGCTCCTGCGGAATATTTGATGGGTAGGGGAAAATTGAAATTTATTTTATTAGCTTTCCAAAGGAACGCATGGTGCAAGTATAAGAAGCTGCTAAGAAATATTGATATAACTACTAAAGAACAATTATTTAACTATACCAAAACATACAGCAATGAAAATACAATTAGTAACACAAGTAGGATTATAAATGGTAAGCCACCAATCGTTCCTATGGAACGATTACAATTATTTGCATTAAATCTTCTACCCACCAACAGTTCCTTTGGAACAAAGAATTTCTAAATACCAGTTTGAGTTGCTATCAACACGTCTCTAAATAACAATTACCCTCATTAACCCAAATACAAAACCCATTGCAGTTTTATAAGACTACCTTCAACGAAATACCGGCAATTTGCCCAATTCAGCTTCCCAATTTTATTGATTGCAAACAATCTTTAACACACTCATCAATAGTTTTATTGATGACAACGTTGGCATCGCCCAAAACTTTTTGCCTGAGGCGCTTGCCATGCACTTAAAAGACAATCTTATTGCATTGTATGCCAACAAAGAACTCCGGAGCGCTGGTACCGGAAACGATGCATTGAGCATACAAAACAAATTGGTAAGAAGTGATATGATTTACTGGCTCGACAAAAAGCACAACAACGAATACGAAAATGATTTTTTTGAGCTGATGGATCTTTTTGTAAGCCATTTAAACAGCACCTGCTACACTGGTATTACCGGATATGAATTTCATTATGCCTTGTACGAAACTGGCAGCTTCTATACCAAACACCTGGACCAGTTTCGCAACAACGACAGCAGAAAATATTCGATGATAATGTATTTAAATCCCGATTGGAAAGAACCTGACGGAGGTAAATTACGAATTTTCCAAAACAACAGCCAGCAGGATATTGCACCGCTAAACGGCACCAGTGTTTTCTTTAAAAGCAGTGAATTGTTGCATGAAGTTTTATTAACCCATAAGCCAAGGATGAGCATTACCGGCTGGTTAAAGGTGAACTGATTTGCTGCTGTTAGTTTTAATTTTAACCCCCTGAAGTGTTGGTTCAAAAATAATAAACTGCTTGTTGTAATAATTCACCGGAACATAGTTTTTGCATTTTTTCAGTTAATCTTACATTCTGTAAACACAGCTATTTCAAAGGATTTTATTTAACTTCCTCATAAAATAAATGTGATACATTAGGTTCCAAACTTCACCGGCAGTCATTGCTCAAAAACTACAAGTATTTTATTCCGGATAACTATTAAATTAAAATTTTTATGAACCTCGACAATCAGAAAACTTATTGGAACAAAGTTGCTGAAATAAAAACATTTACTCATCCGGTTGATATTGATTTGCTGGAAAAATATATTAACAAACAGGATACTATTATAGACTTTGGCTGTGGCTATGGAAGAGTTGTAAAAATATTACTGAGTGCAGGGTATAAAAATGTTAGTGGCTTTGATACAGCAATAGAACTAATCAAGCGTGGAACGAACCTTGATAAATTGCCGCTTTATCATGTCGAAAATCCAACAGATTTACCATTGAAAGATAATTCAGCAGACTGTATTCTTTTGTTTGCAGTGCTCACTTGCATACCATCAAACAAAGGACAAACAGAACTATTAAAACTTTTATACTCCAAATTAAAACCCGGTGGACTAATTTATATTAGCGACTACTACCTGCAGGAAAATTCAATAGAGACTGGCAGGTATCAATATTTAAATAACGATAAAAATAATTATGGCGTGTTTACTTTAGAGGAAGGCGTAACTTTTAGGCATCATACAAAAGAGTGGATTTCAACTTTACTAAAAGATTTCAAAATTTTACAGGAAAACCCTGTTCAGGTATTTACAATGAACGGACACATTGCAACCGCTTT
>JAYTTM010000465.1:0-1690 GCA_043745055.1 Chitinophagaceae bacterium
ACTTGGAGAGTAAAATGGGGTGAGATAAACAGATACCAAAGGTTAACCTCTGAACTCCAACAAAAATTTGATGATAACAAACCAAGCTTCGCTGTTGGTATGGCATCATCAGAATGGGGATGTATCCCCTCTTTTAAAGCTGTAAGAACTGCTGATACAAAAAAACGCTATGGTATTAATGGAAATAGTTTTGTGGCAGCAGTTGAATTTGGAAAAAAAGTAAAAGCCAAATCAATTGTTACAGGTGGTGAAGGAACGGATCCTGCTTCAAAACATTTTCTTGATCAAACAGAAGGGTATATTAATGGAAAATTTAAAGACGTATTATTTTATAAAGAAGATGTTTTAAAACATGCAGAAAGAAAGTATCATCCCGGTGAGTAGAAAAGGATTATCAATTAATAATTAGTCAACCCTTAAAAACCAAATTTAGGTTTAAAGGATTGAATGTTTGAGAATATTGTTTTTTAATTAAGTTGCTAGTGTTAAGTAAAATATAATATGACGTATTAAAAGTATTTAGTACATTTGTAAAACTGTTTACAAATGATACTCTATACCATTAAATTAACCAAACCAGAAGTCGAAGAACTCATGGCAATAATTAATAAGGGTTCCCATACTTCACAAACATTTCGGATTGCGTACATACTTCTAAATTGTGATGAAGGGAAGTATTCAGAGAAAGTAACAAATGAGCAAATAAGCAAGGTATTAAAAGTGGGCATGCGCACTATAGACAGGGTTAAGAAAAAATTTATTGAGGAGGGTTTCGAAGCAGTTCTGGAGAGAAGGCCTACCACCCGTGTTTATGAAAGAAAGATGGACGGGGATACGGAGGCTAAGCTTATAACATTATGCTGTAGTGAACCTCCGAAGGGATATGCTAAATGGTCATTTCGGCTGTTAGCCGATAAGATGGTTGAACTCCATTATGTAGACAGCATCACTCACGTTACGGTAAGGAATGTTCTAAAAAAAACGAACTTAAGCCTTGGAAAGTAAAAGAGTGGGTGATTCCTCCTGAGAGTAACAGTGCTTTTGTTGCAGGGATGGAGGGGGTGCTGGATGTTTACAAAAGACCGTACAATGTTGATTATCCTGTGGTTTGTATGGATGAATCCCCCAAGCAGTTAATAAAAGAGGGGCGACCATCAATTGCAATGAAGCCAGGTCAGGAAACAAGAATTGATTGTGAGTATATAAGGCATGGCGTGGTAAATATATTTATGGCAAATGAACCTCTGAGAGGAAAGCGATTTGTGAAAGTTACAGAATTTAAGACTAAGAAAGATTGGGCAACCTTTATGAAATGGATAGCAGATAAAAAATATTCCAGGGCAAAGAAGATAACATTAGTGATGGATAATTTTAATACACATGTAGCATCAGCATTTTATGAAACCTTTGTTCCAAAAGAAGCCAAAAGGCTTTGGGATAGATTTGAACTTGTATATACCCCTAAACATGGTAGCTGGTTGAATATGGCGGAGATAGAATTACATGTATTGAATGGACAATGTTTAAATAGACATATATCAAGCGTGAAAATAATTAAAGAGGAGGTGGCCGCATGGCAATCAAACAGAAATAATAAGAATAGCAAAATAAATTGGCAGTTCACCAATAAAGATGCAAGGGTGAAACTTAAAAAACTTTATCCGTCAATTGACGATTAACATAACACTAG
>JAYTTM010000466.1:0-1690 GCA_043745055.1 Chitinophagaceae bacterium
CATCGTCAGACTGTGCAAAAACTAAAATACAAAAATAAACACTGACTTACCCACAACTTATTAAACGGTACATCAAAATGATTGGCAAGGATGTCATACAAGGTATGAACTATAAACAAGGCATAGCAAGAGAACAAATGAGTATGTTCAGTTCGGATTGTCAAATTGCGACAGACAATCCTGTACGTGTTATAGACATGTTTGTTGAACAACTGGATTTAGGCAAATTGGGTTTTAGCAAAACAACTTTAAGCAAAGAGGGCCGTCCTCCCTTTGAGGCCAGATACCTCCTTAAACTTTACTACTATGGCTATTTAAACAAAATACGCTCTTCCCGTAAACTTGAAGCAGAGTGTTTTCGTAATGTAGAGCTTTGGTGGCTGCTCTATCAGCTAACCCCCGGTTACCATACGATAGCAGATTTTCGCAAAGACAATGCGGCTGCATTTAAAAAAGCATTTAAGCTGTTTGTGGCTTTTTTAAAGGGCGAAGATTTGTTTGAAGGTAAAACGATAGCAGTGGATGGTACCAAGATGAGGGCCCAAAACAATAAGAAGAATAATTTCAATGAGTCAAAGTTCGCTAAGAGTTTGGCATATATAGAAACCAGGACAGAAGAATACATTAAGGAACTTGATGCCTGCGATGCACAGGAGGATAAACAAGCATCCGAATTAAAAAAGAGGGACGTTACCAAAAAGCTTGAAGAACTAAAGGAGCGGAAAAAATATTACCAGGAGCTACAGGAGACTATGGTTAAAAGCGGGGAGAAGCAAATCAGTATGTCTGATCCCGACAGCCGCTCCCTTCCTATAAAGGATGGCATTACCGATGTATGTTATAATGTACAGGCAGTAGCTGACAGTAAGCATAGTTTGATAGTTGCATTTGACACAATCAATACAACCGATCAGGGGCAATTGCGTGCAATGGCTACCGAAGCGATGAATACCCTTGGAGTAGAACAAATTCAGGCGCTGGCAGACAAAGGATACCATACAGGAAAAGATCTGGAAGCGTGTAAAGAAGCACATATTACTACCGTGGTGGCTTATCCGGAAAGAAGCAATAAAAACACGGATCCCGCTTATCAGACGTCCGCATTCAATTATGATAAAGAACAGGATAACTATACCTGTCCTCAGGGAGGTATCCTTACTACCAATGGCAAAGAGTATGAAAAAGCAAAAGAAGGAAGACCCGGCTATTCGGTAAAAAAGTATGTTACAGACCAATGCCTCATCTGTGTGGCAAAATACCTTTGCACCAGGGCCAAAAGCAGGGAAATAGAAAGAAGCCAGTATCAGGATATAGTTGATGAGAATAACAAAAGAGTAGATGAGAACAAGTCATTGTATAAAAAAAGACAACAACTGATTGAACATCCTTTTGGAACAATCAAACGAAACTGGGGATACACCTATACGTTACTGAAAGGCAAAAAGAAGGTCAATGGAGAGATGGCAATAATTTTCACGGCGTACAACATAAGGCGAGCTATGTCCATACTTGGCGTTAGTGAGTTACTAAGCAGGTTAAAAGCACATAAAGCTGCCAACAAAGCTAATAAATCAGGCATATTATGTTCATTTGGATTATTCAGAACAATAGGGAGTGCTATGGCAGCCTAACAATTAACAATACACGGTGTGTAATAGACCCTGACAGGGGTAAAAACACTATACGAATT
>JAYTTM010000467.1:0-1689 GCA_043745055.1 Chitinophagaceae bacterium
ATAACTGGTGTTTACGCCGATTACTTCTACCCCAAAACCTACCATTACTGTAAGGATAAGAAAGCCATAAAACCAGGTATTTTTTTCCGGCTGTGTCCATATTAATAACGCAAAAGAAAGCAACAGGTTGATGGGGGTGGATTGTATAATGAGATCGCTTTTAAAAACCAATATACCTAGCAAACCAACCACATGAAATATGATGGCGATAGCTGTTGCTATTGCATTACGGGAAGAAAGGATGGAGGAAAGCTTGAACAGTTTACTACGTTTTTTGATGGTTATCGGATGCTATTAATTCGCTTACAATTTTTGCACTTTTAAGGCAAAGCGGAATGCCGCCGCCGGGATGTACACTGCCGCCACAAAAATACAAACCGCTAATGGTACTGGTAAAATTGGCGTGGCGTACAAATGCGGCCATTTTTGAATTGGAACTAGTGCCATACAAGGAGCCCATGTAGGAGCCGGTTTGTTCCTCAATCAATACAGGATCGAGTGTATGTTCGGTTTCAATTAACGGGGTTATATCTTCTCCCAAAAGTCTGCTTATTTTGGCAATAATATTTTCTTTTGCTTTTTCTTTCAGGGTATGCCAGTTTTGCCCTGTATTGGCTGGTACATTTACCATTACAAACCAGTTCTCCTTGCCTTCCGGAGCCTGTGCAGGTTCTTCCTTGGACGTGATGTTGATGTAAACGGTTGGGTCGTGGTATAATATTTTAGTGTTGAATATAGCATTAAATTCCTGCTGGTAATTTCCCGCAAAAAAAATATTGTGCAATTGCAATTGCGGAAATTGTTTGCTGATACCCCAGTAAAAAATAATGGCGCTGCTGCTGCGTTCCTGTTTTAAAATTTTTTTGGACTTGTGTTGATTGCCCAATAAATTTTTGTAGATAAAATAAACATCGCCATTACTTACAACAATATCTGCAGCAATATTATTACCTGCAACTACTACTCCACTTACTTTTCCCTGCTGTTGTAAGATGCGCTCTACGGGTGCATTAAAATTAAATATTACGCCCTTATTCAATGCCAACTGATAAACTGCATTGGTAATACTAATCATTCCGCCGAGTGGATAAAATGTGCCCTGGTTTTGTTCCAGGTGCGGTATCAGGCTTAGCATTGCCGGAGCCCTGTATGGATTGCTGCCATTATAAGTAGCAAAACGATTGAATAACTGAACTGTTTCTGCAGCTAAAAACTGGCTGCTGTTATGTTTGTGCAGTGACTGAAACAGGTAATTGAATCGCACAGTTTTTAATGCCAGCAAAGCCCTTTTATGCAACCAGGTTTTACTTTTGTGAAGCGAATGATTTATAAATACAGTGCCTATATTCTCAAATATTTTTTGAGATTGTTTCAAGTAACGAATTACATTGGAGGGCTTTTCATTTACCTGCTCCTGCAACTCATTGGCAAACTGCTCCTGGTTGGTGTAGGCATTGATTACTTTACCATTTTCATAAAAATATTTACAGGCAATAGGGATGGGTTTATAGCTGAAATATTTTTCGATTGGTTCGGCTGCCAATGCAAAAAGTTCTTCTACATTTTGAGGTTGGGTAAATAAAGAAGGGCCTGCATCAAAACTAAAACCATTTTGTTTAAATGCCGTTAACTTGCCTCCGGGCACACTATTTTTTTCATATACTTCTACCTGAAAACCTTGCACAGCAA
>JAYTTM010000468.1:0-1689 GCA_043745055.1 Chitinophagaceae bacterium
TACACCCCATAGCATTGTATATCTGGTGTACTTTTGGTTACTAAATATCCCAGGTGATGCTGCGTAATAATATCCAATACAAAGCAATGACTGATGAGCCGGATATTTTTTTGTTTAGCAAGTGCACTTAATAATGCTCTTTCCATTTCTTTACCGGTAACATCTTTGTGGTGCAGAATACGAAACTCACTGTGTCCGCCTTCTTTACCCAATTTAAAGTCGCCATCGGGTTCCTTATCAAACTGTGCTCCCCATGCAATTATTTCTTTAATTCGTTCTACACCTTCTTTTACCACAATCTCTACCGTATGCCTGTTGCACAAACCATCGCCTGCAATTAAAGTGTCTTCAATATGTTTGTCAAAACTGTCTTTATCCAAATCCATCACACCCGCTATTCCACCCTGGGCGTACTTTGTATTGGTTTCATCACTTTGTGTTTTGGTAAGCACAATTACCTTTTTATCCGGACAATCCTGTGCTACTTTTAATGCATAAGTGAGGCCGGCAATGCCACTTCCGATAACTAAAAAGTCTGTTTGCATAATGATGTACCGCCTTAAGCGGTATTTAAATTAAGTAAATAAATTGTACGTTTTTTTTGCCAATTTCCTTTTCGATGATTGTTGAACAACCGGACGAAAAGAAAAATTGCACCCAGTTAAAAACTTAGTTAATTGTTTTATTTTCTGTATCCAGGTATTGAATTATACCCTTAACAATATAATACTGTGCAAAAGCATATGTAAGCATAATGTACATACCGGCATTTGTAAAACTGCTGTAAAATTTATTGATGGCCAGCAAAGAATCTGATGTGATGAATAACAAAGCTCCTGCAACAATAAGAGTAGACCCTGGTTTTTTTATAAAGAAAAAATGCATTGCGATAAACAACATGATGCTTATTACTGCGCCATATATCAGCACAGGTATTTTCATATCACCTAAATGAGCAAACAGTATATACATTAGTGAAAAGTAAAAAACTGCAACAAAAATAGCGAGCCACCATTTTATAGCAACAGCGTTATCACTTCTTAGCCGGTTAAAAGCAAGGATATAAAAAACATGCGCTGCTAAAAAACATATCAATCCAAAAATAAAAAAGGATGGATTGTTTTTTTCAAAAATCAACCATACATCTCCCGCCAACGATAAAAATAATGCTGCCAGTAAAATACGCTTAAAGTTTCCTGTAACATTTGGGGTGCTTTTTATAAACCATGCTATTAAACTCAATAGCAACAATGGTTTTGTACAGGATGCCAGCAGGCTAAACTGTTGCTGTATGCTCAGCAAATGAGCTGCAAGCACTGTTAAAAATATAATTGGCCAGGTTGATTTTCGCATCAATAAATTTATCTGCTTAGTGAATGAGAAATAAAAGTAAATAAATTAATAGGATTAATTATTTTGTTCGCAAAGCCTTTACTCTTTTGAGCTAGCATCTATTTACTTTTTTTTCTTGATAAAAAAAAGTAACAAAAAAAATCAAGGCTTCGAATAAAAAGGCTGAAATTTTCCGCATCAACCTAAAATCAAGGAACTCGCCGCTAGAGTTCAATAATTTTAAGTTTGTGCCGGCTCAAACAGCCTTGATTTCTTAACGGCTGATCCAGAAAATTTCTAGCACTTTTTATTCAAGGCCATAACCAGCCTTCGTTTGCGAACAAAATACTTAATCCT
>JAYTTM010000469.1:0-6144 GCA_043745055.1 Chitinophagaceae bacterium
CTACACCCTAAGGTAGGCGAAGGTCTTCTTCGTTGCATCATCATCCATCATTAAACCAATTCACTGCAAAATCTATCACGTGTGTAATGTGCAGAGCCGATGCTGTTGAGCCGAACAGATAGCGATATTGTTTTTTAGAAAATATTATAACCAATAGAAAAAGATTTGAGTCTTTAGGTTTTAGCAGTACTTTTACAACTATAAAGTAGAAACTTATTTATGAAAAAACATTTACTTCTATTTGCTTTAAGTGCAATTGTTTTTTCCGCAAATGCTCAAAATTATACCGACAGCATTCCTGTTCGTTTAAAATCATTTGAAGCATCCAGAAACACCAATTTTAATAAATTGGATTGGTCGGTAGTATGTTTTTTGGACTATGCAAAATTTGATATACAGCGTTCATACGACGGGAAAAATTTTATTAATATTAAATCTTTCAAGGCCAACCAGTTGCTTTGCAGACAACCATTTACTTATGAGGACAGAACTGCAAATGGAAAAGTTTTCTATCGTATTAAAGTGGGCGATTTAGATGGAAGGGAATATGTTTCTAAAATAACCGTACTTATTGGAAAAGCAAAGGGCTTTGATATTGCTTCCTTAACGCCAACCCTTATAACTTCAGGGGCTACACTTACTGTTACCTCTGCAAGCAATGATGTTGCAATAGTTACAATAACCAATTTGCAAGGTTTGCCTGTAATGAGAAAAACAGTAAGTCTTGCAAAGGGTAATAATGATGTTTTGCTGAATTTATCTGCATTATCAGGCGGTAATTATGTTTTAACTTCTGTAAATAGTGAGGGGAAACTAAAAACTATCAGGTTTATTAAGCAGTAATTCTTGTTAGTAAAGAGTAGAAAAACCGCTGGATGGTACAGATCTTTTTCGCATCACCTACTTCCATAATCAAATAGAATTCCGGCAAAGTCACACACGTTTGTAATGAGCAAAGCCTTAGCCATTGCGACAGACAGTGTAAGGGTTAGAAACTAAAAAGAACCCACAATTTTTTATCCTTATACCTTGCCGGAAAAAATGAAGCATGCCTGCATTAGCGAAATCTTTAAGCTATTACCAATTTTATAAAAATTTCAATAGAGGCATGTAGGCCGGCAGGTGCAACGTTACTGGCACTGCAAATCATGCGTATTTTATTTTCTACGGTAGCATGTATAACCACACAAAACATCTCTGTAAAATATGTACACAATTTCAGGAAAAGGCAGGCAGTATGTATTTGTCTGTAATTATTTACAGTACAGGAAATAGCTTAATTTACAAAAACACTGTGGTATTGAGTTATAATTTAAGAAGATGAAGCAGAATTTTCAATTACACTACTTTTATGATGAAAATGAAAATGCGATTCGAACCCAGGTGTGATGTAAATTAATTGCACAAATACTTTTAACTGTTTTACAAAAAAAATCAGCTGTAAAAAAGGCTTTTTTAACAGTAGGTACATTAGTGCTCATTCATTAAGTTAGCATGTTGGATGTTTAAGAACTATTAAAATTTATACGTAAAAGTTGGGTTAAGGCAAAAGTTAACAACTCAGCCCAACCTTCCCTGTTTCCAAAAAGAGGTACGGGACTACTTTTGAAAATAAATTCACAACACAGTAAAAATAATTTTAGCCTATAAAAATTTCATTTTTAATTTTAGACAGTTGATAATGACTTTTAATATATCTCTCGCCAGTTTTAGGGAATTTAAAATTGATTTATTTTTTTCAACTCGTTTAATAAAAAATCTCATTAAATTGTAACTCCAACAATTGCCTCTTTGCTTGCGATTCAACATAGTTATATTTTGTAAACACTTAAATGGTTGTAATGATGAAACTTTTATTTTCTCTGGTGCTTTCTTTAATGTTAGGCAAGGGAGTAATGGCCCAAAAAGCCGTAAGCCTTTTTAATGGTAAAAACCTGGATGGCTGGACAAATAACGGGACCGAAAAATGGTATGTTGAAAAAGGAGAATTGATTTGTGAAAGTGGCCCCGATAAGCAGTACGGCTATCTTTCCACCAATAAAAAATATAAAAATTTTGAACTAAAGCTTAAGTTTAAACAAGAGGCCAACGGTAACAGCGGCGTATTTATCCGCTCTTCTATTGAAGGTACTAAAATTAGTGGCTGGCAGGTAGAGGTAGCGCCTTCTGGTATGCATACAGGCGGCATTTACGAATCTTATGGACGTGGCTGGCTGATACAACCAAAACCCGAAGATGAACAATGGTTAAAAATGGGTGAATGGAATACTATGAAAATTTTGGTAAAGGGTGACGAGGTAACCAGTACATTAAACGGTCACCAAATGGTAACCCTTAAAGATGAAAAGATTGGCAAGGGAGAAGGATTTATTGCTTTGCAAATTCATGATGGCGGCGGAATAAAAGTAAGATGGAAAAAAATTCGTATAAAAGTGCTCGACTAAACCTGCAATTATTTTTAATATTTTAATAACCTATAATAATCAAAATTAAATGAACCACATTCCCGGACCATCCCGTAGAAATTTTATTAAAAAACTGGCAGCTACTTCTGCCATCGTTGCTATAGGCAGCAACGTATTTGCTGCTGAAGAAAAGGCAAAATTTCATGCATCTTTAAAAAGAACTCCTGCCAGTGTAAATGACAAAATTAATTTTGCATTAATTGGTGCCGGCGGTATGGGTACCCAGGATACACTCACTGCATTAAAAGTGCCAGGTACCAAACTTGTAGCAGTTTGCGATTTATATGACGGACGTTTAAAAGACGCAAAAGATAAGTGGGGTGCGGATATATTTACCACCCGTAGCTACAAAGAAATTTTAAACCGTAAAGATGTAGATGCTGTAATTGTTGGTACGCCCGATCATTGGCACCAGCAAATTTCCATTGATGCCATGCGGGCGGGCAAACATGTATATTGCGAAAAACCAATGGTGCATTCTATTACAGAAGGTCCGGCAGTAATAAAGGCACAAAAAGAAACAGGCAAAATTTTCCAGGTGGGTAGTCAGGGAGTTTCATCTTTGGGCAATGAAAAAGCAAAACAATTATTAGCAGAAGGTGCCATAGGTGATTTGAATTATGCTGAGGGTTTCTGGGCCCGTCATTCACCCACGGGCGCATGGCAATACCCAATTCCTGCAGATGCCTCTGCGCAAAATGTTGATTGGGAAACCTACATAAGCAATACCAACAAACGCCCTTTTGATGCAACCCGTTTTTTCAGGTGGAGAAACTACACAGATTACGGTACCGGCATGGCTGGAGATCTTTTTGTACACCTTTTTTCAAGCTTGCATTTTATTACCAATTCCTTAGGTCCCGAAAAAATTTATGCGGCTGGTGGCTTGCGTTATTGGAAAGATGGACGTGAAGTACCCGATGTATTGTTGGGCACTTTTGATTATCCGCAAAGCCAGGCGCATGCGCCTTTTAATTTATCGCTGCGTTGCAATTTTGTGGATGGCACTAGCGGTACTACCTATTTAAAATTGGTTGGTAGCGAAGGGTCGATGGATATTACCTGGGATTCGGTAACCTTAAAAAGAAATAAAACTATCGAGAGCGACGATCCATTTTACATTGAACAAATGCGTAAAGCTGGTACACCAGTCTCTGAACGTAAAAGGATTTTACCTCCGGAAGAATATACGTTTGCTGCGGAAAAGGACTACAAAGGTGGACCTTACGACCATTTTGTTAACTTCTTCAATGCTATCAAAAATGGCGGAAAAGTTGCAGAAGATGCAGTGTTTGGTTACAGGGCCTGTGCGCCTGCATTATTGTGTAACGACAGTTATAATCAGGATACTGCTATCCGCTGGAACCCAGAAGCTATGCAGTTGATAAAAAAATAAACTAACATAAATGAAGAATCAACTTATAAAAACGTTTACTTTTTTATTATTATTAATTGGTGCATTTTCCTTCAATGTGATTTGTCAAAAGTCATCTGCCACTGAAAAATGGATTGCGCTGTTTGATGGAAAAACATTAAAGGGCTGGCATGGTTTTAATAAAAAAGGTACTATACAAAACTGGGCTATTGAAGAAGGTGCTATGGTTTGCCTGGGCGCTGCTGCCGATGCCCATGGCGGCGATATTGTAACCGATAAAGCCTTCGATAATTTTGAATTAAAATGGGAATGGAAAATTTCTAAAGAAGGTAATAGCGGCGTTATGTATCATGTAGTGGAACTAGATAAATACAATGCACCTTACCAAACGGGGCCGGAATACCAATTGATTGATGATATCGATTTTCCAGAGAAGTTGGAAGACTGGCAAAAGACCGGAGCAGATTATGCCATGAATCTCACCAATAACCAAAAAAAACTAAACCCGGTGGGGGAGTGGAATACCAGTAAAATTGTTTTCATCAAAGGCCATGTGGAGCATTGGCTGAATGGTGCAAAAATTGTGGAATTTCAAGCGTGGGATGATGCATGGAATAACAAAAAAACAACCGGTAAATGGAAAGATTATCCGGACTATGGATCAGCTAAAACTGGGCTGATAGCCTTACAGGATCATGGTCATAAGGCATATTTTAAAAAGATCTTTATCCGAAAATTATAATTTTAACCCCGGCTTTCTGGTCGGGGTTTTTGTTTATGCCTTTCAATTTATTTACTGCAGCCTTTTGCAATAATTTAACTCCGAATCTTAAATATTTTTTTGTTGTAAATATATTGAGGTAAATATTGAAAACTAGCTAGACTTGTTTATCACTGAACCATTAAGAAAAAAAGTGAAGTAAGATATGAAAGAAATAGGGTCAGGCACTTTTTAAAGCAAGATTTAGCACCTTATAAAATCTTCAAAAGGCAACCAGTTGAAAATTTAATGCTTGGCAAATAAATTGTTTGAAAGGCGATATTTTAACTGGTACTTTTACAGTTAGCGAAAATGTAACAACGGTATGAAAAAAGAAATTAAGGTATCGTCTGCTCCAGGTATGCTGCACCAAAGGACTGAAAAGGTATTTAGTGAAAAACATGCCGAAAAAAAAGTTGTGCTATCAGCGGCAGACCCATTAAAGCGGTTATATGAACTTGAACTACATCAGATAGAGTTGGAATTACAAAATGAGCAACTACAGGCTACGATAGAAAGAGCCGAAACCGCTGCCGATAAGTACAGTAATTTTTATCAATTTGCCTCAGCCGGATTTTTTACACTCGATAGCAACTCCAAAATTTGCGAACTAAACATTAGCGGTGCCAGTATGCTTGGCAAAGAACGTTTGTATTTGATGAACCATAAGTTCGATCTGTTTGTAACGTTGGATACCCGAGCCAGATTCAACCTTTTTTTTAGTAAGGTATTGTCAACATCAACCAAGCAGATGTGCGAAGTAAAGATTACTATAAATGAAAATGACTCACTTTTGGTTTTGATTGAAGGCATTTATTCCGAAACGAATCAAAAATGCTTTTTAACGGTCATTGATATTTCTGAGCCTAAGCAATTTGAAAATGAAATTAGTAAAGCCAAAGAAAAAGTAGCAACTAGCAAAAGAGAATACTTTTCACTAATTGATAATCTTTTGGTAGGTGTGATAGTACATGATCCTAACACTAATATTTTATTTAGTAATGAAGAAGCATCTAATCTACTTGGTTTAACTGCCAGGCAAATGCTTGGCAAGGATGCAATAGATCCTGTATGGATGTTTGTGCATGAAGATTTATCGCCAATGAAGTTAGACGACTACCCGGTAAATAAAGTAGTTGCAACAAAAGAGCCATTAACAAATTATGTAGTTGGGATAATTCGTAAAGACAAAGAATATGTTACCTGGGCAAATGTAAATGCAATGCCCATTTTTCATGATGAAAACGAAAATGAATTAGAAAAAGTAGTAATTAACTTTGTGGATATTACCCACCGTATAAAAATGGATGAGGCGCTGCGCAAGAGTGAGTCCCATCTCTCCAATATAATCAACAACATCGGTCACCCGATATTCGTTAAGGATGATCAAAGCAGGTTACTAATTGTCAATGACTCTTTTTGTAAACTCTTTGGCCTAGAGAGGGCAGAGATCATCAACAAAACACTTGCCGAAGATGTGACAGCAGAAGAGCGGGAACATTTTTTACGTATTGACAAGCAAGTGCTTGAAAGCGGGGAAGACA
>JAYTTM010000470.1:0-1688 GCA_043745055.1 Chitinophagaceae bacterium
CTTAGTAATAAAAGTACCAAAGGAGTGGAAATTTTTCCAGCACGTTTTACTATGAAGTTACCTGAAAGCGATGAGATTAGCGAGCAAATACAGGTTGAACTAAGGGGACATAACAGAAGAGAGAATTGCTATTTTCCGCCATTAAAACTTATTTTTAAAAAGAAAGATTCTTCAAAATCTGTTTTATCTCCGTTAAAATCACTTAAACTGGTTAGTGGTTGCAAAAACAGTAGTGTATATAGCCAATATATTTTAAAGGAGTTTATTACTTACAAAATTTACAATCTACTTACCGAAAAAAGTTTTAGGGTGCGGCTGTTAGATTTAAATTATGTAGACAGCGGAAATAAAAAGTCATTTAAAAACTATGCTTTTTTATTAGAAGATGTTAAGGAAATGGCCAAGAGAAATAATTGTAAAGACTGGACAGTAGGAAGACCCAATACTGAATATACCGACAGAAATCAAATGTTGTTGGTTGCATTGTTTCAATATATGATTGGTAATACTGACTGGTCGGTTCCGGTGCGGCATAATATAAGAACCATACGGTTAAAAGATGATTCACTCGCCAGTCCCTTTTCTGTTCCATACGACTTCGACTATTCCGGCCTTGTAAATACCGATTACGCAGTTCCGGATCCAATGCTGAATATAGAAACCGTTGTAGAAAGGGTGTACCGTGGTTATCCAAGAACGATGGATGAACTGAACGAGGCTTTCAAAGTTTTTAATTCAAAAAAGGAAGAAATATATTCTCTCATTAATAATTTTAAGCTTTTGGAATCCAATACCAAAAAAAGTATGATTGAGTATCTCGATGAATTTTATAAGATAATACAAAAACCGAATGAGGTAAAATCAATTTTTATTCAAGGTGCCAGATCCTGATATACTTATAATTTAATTACTACCTGCCATTAAGTGCAGCTGGGTAATTCTTTGTAATTATACTGGCGGCTCTGCATCAGGCATCTAATGCCGTGCCGTGGAATATAACTGATATTACTAGTTAACTTAAAGTAAAAGAGACGACGGCATTGGTACAGAAACCTCATAAATATGATTCAAAAAAGTTGGCACGATTATTAAACTGCTTAAAATAAACTTATCTACATGAATAATTTTTTTAAAACTATTATTGCCGGATACGGTGCAAAAAAATTAGGTGGTGGTTGTTTCAGCACTATATTGATCTTTATAGTTATTTACTGGGCGTTGGGCACCTGCAACAAGCCTGCGCAGCAATCTGGTTCCAGAACGGGGTTTTATACACCGCATAATACACCAGCGGTGCATGACAATTACACTTACTAAAATTATACCTGCTGCTGTGTTGGGCTGTTTCAAAATTCACCCTGATCGTCATTTCTTTTGGTACAATAAAAAATGTTGAATGGGTAAAAAATTACCCTTATAACTTAGTTCAAATCCATTGGCAGCTAACTCCTTGTTGAGTTGTGCAACGGTGGTTTTATGAAGTGCTTTTATCGGTACCGACAAATCTTCACCCCTGTATTCTATTAATAAAATTTTCCCGTTTGGTTTTAACGATTTGCTAATGGCCTGCAACATTTCCTGCGGAAACTTCAGCTCGTGATATACATCTACCATTATTGCAAGATCAACAATGTTGTCCGGCAGGTTAGGAGATGCTATGCTGCCTTTTATTATTTCCACCACACTAT
>JAYTTM010000471.1:0-1686 GCA_043745055.1 Chitinophagaceae bacterium
TATTTATTTATTTATTTTCACGCAAAGAAAAAATTATTTTGATAATATTAATTTCCCTTTATTCAACTCCACAAATTTACCATCCTCATAAACTTTTTCACCACTCAAATAAGTTTGTTCCACCACACCTAATAATTGTTCGTTTAAATAGGGTGTTGTTTTGTGTTTGTGATGAATGATTTCTTTTGTAACCACAAAAGATTTTTCATCAGCTAACACAATTAAATCGGCGTCAAATCCTTTGGCTATTTTCCCTTTACTGTTTTCTTTACCGATTAGTTTGGCAGGGTTTTCACATAGCCATTTTGCAATATTGTTAAAAGTAGCATTTCTTTTTTTAGCGGCCGTCCATAATACTGGTAAAGCAAATTGCAAAGAGGCTATGCCGCCCCATGCTTTCATAAAATTGCCGGTTAACAATTCTTTTAAATCCGGTGTAGATGAAGAATGGTCGGTGGCGACAAAATCAATCAATCCATCTTTTAATGCCTGCCACAGCAGTTCGTTGTTTTCCTTTTCCCTTATGGGCGGCGCACATTTGAATTGTGTTTGTCCTTCTTTTATTTCCTCAGCAGAAAAGTACAGATAATGCTGACCAGTTTCAACAGTCAATGGCAATCCCTTTTGTTTTGCTTTTGCAATTTGCTCCAGTGAATCAGCAGAAGACAAGTGCACAATATGTGTGCGGCAATTAAATTCTTCACACAAACGAATCATCATTGCAATTGCATCATCTTCCCATTTTTTTGGCCGTGATTGTAGATAGTTTTGATACAATTGTGGTTTACCTTTCGCCCTTAGCTCATTGTCTGTAAGTTCGCAATGTACTAACAAGGGCAAATTATATTTTGCAATGATGGGCATTACCTTTCTTAAATCTTCTTCTGTTGCATTTGGGAAATCGTCAATGCCTGAATGGGTTAAAAATGCTTTAAAACCAAGCACTCCTTTTTGTATGAGTGGTTCTATTTCTTTATCGTTGCCAGGTATAATGCCACCCCATAAACCAACATTGGTATGCAGCTTATTTTTTAATGCAGCTGCTTTTTCATCAAAAGCATTTGCAGATGTGGTAACCGGTGAAGAGTTCAGTGGCATATCTACCAGGGTGGTGATACCCCCTGCCAGTGCGGCTTTTGTGGCTGTAGTAAAACCTTCCCACTCCGTTCGGCCAGGTTCATTAATATGTACATGCGGATCAATAACACCCGGCATCAGAAGTTTGCTATCCAGTTCAACCAACTCAATATTATCTGTTGTTGGTAACTGATTGATAACATCAATAATAATTCCTTTATCTATCAGTACAATTGCTTCCTGTATGCCATCTGGCAATATTACTCTGCTGCTATGCAATGCTTTCAAATCAAACTTCTTTTAAAGGTTCTTCCACTAATTTTTAAAAATACAAAACAAAACTTTAAATTGTAAGCTTTGCAAAAACAAATACCAAAACAATATGCTGAATGTGCTGATATATGCTGTGCTTGGATTTATTCTGGTGATGCTTACTGTAATAACCTATCAGTTTAATACACTTCATAAACATTCGGTAGATAACAGTAATGACTATAAAAAACAGCTTGGTCTTTCACAGGGTTTTGTTTATGCTTCTATTGTTTTGATCATACTATTGCTGGTAGCATTTTCCTGGCTGCAGGTAAAGGGCACTCCATGGGAAGGGCA
>JAYTTM010000472.1:0-1686 GCA_043745055.1 Chitinophagaceae bacterium
AGTGCTCATGATTTGGTGGATGATGTGCCTGCGGCCGAGAAAGAAGAAAGGGCACAGGAAATAATGGAAGTGCAGCAGGAAATAAGCCTGGAAAAAAACCAGGAAAAAGTGGGTAAAATTTTTAAAGTAATGATTGATAAAAGGGAAGCGGGCAGGTACATTGGCCGCACCGAATTTGATAGTGTTGAGGTGGATAACGAGGTAATCATTGCATCGAAAAAGAAACTGGCCATTGGTGAATTTGTACAGGTAAAAATAACCAGGGCTTTTGATTATGATATTGAAGGCGAAGTGGTTGATTAAAATGGGTTGGAATTCTTTTGGAATTTATCATGAAAGTAAAGTCTTATTAATGGTTTGTTGTTTAGGTGTTCATCTAAACCCTCTAACAACATAAAAGAGAATGACTTTAATAACATTAAACTATCAAAATAAAGGCACCACCAATACCGGCACTTTCGACTTGTTAACCAGGGCTGTGTGGTTATCTCCTAAAAATAACCTGAAGAGGTAACTATGCGGATGATGGCCGATTATCAGCAGATCGATTTGTAATTTTTCTATTTCTTCAAGAATCATTTTAACGGTAGATCCCTGTATTAACAAACCATCTGCAATTATTCCTTTGGCAGTAAGTTCATCAGCATATTGTCTTATTAGTTTATGTTCCTTCTTAATTTCTTCTACAAGATAGTCTCTTACATATTGCGGCCCTGCCTTGTTTCCTACAAAATCAGGCTCCGGATCGGCAATGTGTAGAACCCAAACTTTTGCACCAGATTTTTCAGCTTGTTCAGCTGCTGTATTTATCAGTTGTTGAGATGAAACTTCAAGGTCTACTGCAACTAAAATATTTTTCATGGCATTGTTTTTTGTAGAGATAAAAAGTTATAAACTAGTGATATGCTAATCGTATTTTACAGGGTAATTAAAAAGGTAGGCCACTTCATTATTACCATAGCAATAGCTTAATTTTTGCGAAAGGTATTTTTTTTAAGCTACCTCATTAGTAACAACTATTTATTGGCGGGTTAGATATGGAAACTTTTAGTGATGAAGGTATTATAAAATTTACCGGGGTACTACCATCACCAATAACCAGCCTTGTGTTATTTCCACTAATTGTCCAGTTTGCTGTAATAGTTGGGGATGGATTATTTACAATATTAAATAGTTGATAGTCGGCTGTAAAACTGGTGGGGTTGTTTCCGCTGCCGTTGATATAGCTTCCCCAGGTGGTAAGGTTATTAAGGCTTCCTGTTGATTTTGAATACCATACAGGTAAGCTAAAAATATTTTTAGCAACAACCCTTTCAAACAATTCCCGGTGTCCTGCATTATTGAAATGTGTTAAATCTCCGGAAGAATATTTATCAAGAATAGAGGTGTCTGCCGGGTCGTACATGCCATCCCAAAAATTTAATGTGTTGGCTGTTCCAAACCGGTTAATGATAGAATCTTTAATGTCAGCCAATTTTCTTTTTACATCAGCTGTATTATAACTACCATCAGTCCTTGGTTGTGTAGTAGTGATAAAACAACGGTTGCCGGCACTTGTTGCAGAATCATGAATAAGCTGCAGACTGCTCATGATTTCTTCAATACTGTAATTGTTATAATTATTGGTAGGATAATTTACAATCACTACTCCTTCAGATGCAACAGATAAGTCTTTTAATAAAAAAC
>JAYTTM010000473.1:0-1685 GCA_043745055.1 Chitinophagaceae bacterium
AATGTTTGTGGATGATGCTACACTCAGCATTGAAAATGCTGATGCAGTTACTTTATATTTTGTGGCTGCAACCAATTTTGTAAACTATAAAGATGTCTCAGCCAATGCGGATGAACGAATTCAAAAATACCTGGATGGGTTGAAGGCAAAGAATTATTCAAGTATTAAAGATGCTCATGTAAAAGATTATCAACGTTTATTCAACAGGGTAAAATTAAATTTCCCCTATACTGAAAATTCTTTTTTACCAATGGATGAACGAATGAAAAGTATTCAGACAACCAATGAACCTCAAATGGCTGCTTTGGTTTATCAGTTTGGTCGGTATTTGTTAATTGGGTCTTCCAGGAAAGGCACACAGGCGGCCAATCTGCAGGGCATTTGGAACAATGATATGAATCCAAACTGGGATGCTAAATACACTACCAATATCAACACACAAATGAATTACTGGGCCGTTGAGTCAGCAAATCTTTCTGAATGTGCAGCGCCCTTATATAGTTTAATAAAAGATATTACAGACCAGGGTACACAGGTTGCAAAAGAACATTACGGATCAAAAGGTTGGGTGCTTCATCAAAACACCGATATATGGAGAGTGGCCGCCCCAATGGATGGCCCAACATGGGGAACATTTACTGTGGGCGGTGCATGGCTCACCAATGAATTATGGGAACATTATTTATTTACAAAAGATAAAAATTATGCAAAAGAATTTTATCCCATTTTAAAAGGATCTGTAGATTTTTTTATGAATTTTTTGGTAAAACATCCAAACGGAAAATGGCTTGTTACTAATCCATCTACCTCTCCTGAAAATTTTCCCGGCAGTGCTAAAAACGAGCCTTACTTTGATGAAGTAACGGGAAGCATGGTACCCGGCACTACCATTTGTGCAGGTTCTTCCATTGACATGCAAATCATTTCTGACCTTTTTAAAAATTACCAGCAAGCCAGTAAATTATTAGGAGCAGACGCTGCTTATGCAAAACAAGTTAATGAGGCAAGAAATAAATTAGTTCCACCTCAAATCGGGAAGGATGGATCACTACAGGAATGGAGTGAAGACTGGCCTCAACTGGAAAAAAATCACCGGCACTTTTCTCATCTGTATGGATTATATCCGGGTAATGTGTTGTCGGCAAAAAGAACACCTCAATTTATTGAATCCATTAAAGCAGTATTAAATCAAAGAGGAGATGAAGGTGCCGGTTGGTCACGGGCATGGAAAATGTCGTTATGGGCAAGATTGTATGATGGAGACCGGGCCTATAAAATTTTTAAGGGATATTTAAAAGATCAGTGCTTTTTACAATTATTTGCAAAATGTTTTAAACCAATGCAGGTAGATGGTTCCCTTGGTGCAACGGCAGGTATTACTGAAATGCTGTTACAATCGCATGAAGGTGTAATTGATTTTTTACCGGCGCTGCCAAAGGAATGGAGTGAAGGAAGCTTTGAAGGCGTATGCGCCAGAGGTGGCTTTGAATTAAATTTCCAATGGAAAAATAATAAACTTATTCAGGCAACTATCATATCAAAGGCAGGAGAAATTTGTACCTTAAATCTGCCTGCCACAGTGGTAATAACCAATAATGGCGCACCTGTTAAACCGGATGTTCAACCAAATGGCAGCATCTGTTTTCCAACAAAGAAAGGAGCTCATTATCTAATAAATAATCTGT
>JAYTTM010000474.1:0-1683 GCA_043745055.1 Chitinophagaceae bacterium
GATAAGGCTCCGCAAGTGCATTTTTTATTGACAGAGGAATGGTTGGCATACAAGCAATTTTAATGTAAATATATTTTATTACTTCAACCTCAACAACACCACACACTCAATATGATGCGTATGAGGAAACATATCTACCGGCTGAATTTTATCGACTACATATTTTTCACTTAACAAGGCAAGGTCACGAGCTTGTGTGGCAGTGTTGCAGCTAACGTACACAATTTTGGGTGCCTCCATTCCCAATAATTTAATAATCAGTTTTTCATGCATCCCGGCCCTTGGCGGGTCGGTGATTACTACATCCGGCTTGCCGTGTTTGGCAAAAAATTCAGTATCACAAATTTTAATTACATCGCCAGCAAAAAACTCGGCATGGGTAATATTGTTCAATGCTGCATTTTGTTTGGCATCTTCAATGGCTTCGGCTATTACCTCTACACCAATAATTTTTTTAGCATGCCTGCTCACAAATATGCCGATGCTTCCGGTGCCGCAATACAGGTCGTAAACAATTTCATTACCGGTAAGTCCTGCAAAATCACGGGTAATACTGTAGAGCTTTTCTGCCTGTTTGGTATTGGTTTGAAAAAATGATTTAGGCCCAATTTTAAATTGAAAATCTTCCAGCTGCTCAATCACATATCCTTTGCCAGAATATACATGCGGCGTAAGATCGTAAATGGTATCGTTCCACTTGGGATTGATGGTGTACAGCAGGGTTGTAATGGAAGGCACTTTGCTCAGCACAAAATCAAGCAGCCTGTTTCTTTCAGTTTCGTCATCAAAACCTAACACAATATTTACCATCAACTCCCCGGTACTGCAATAACGGATGATGATATTGCGTAACCACCCGGTGTGCAATTTAATGTCGTAGTAGCTGTAATTATTCGCTTTTGCAAAATCACGGATGCTGTTGCGGATTTGGTTGTTTACATCATCCATTAAAAAACATTCCTGTATTTCTATGATTTTGTCAAAAATGCGGGGGACGTGGAAACCGAGAGCACCGGCCCCCTCCAACCTCCCCGCAGGGGAGACTTTTGGAGTCTGCGAATTCCTGGAGTCATTCATTATTTCAGGCTTAAGGTTTTCGTTTCTTTGTAAATTCTCAGTCCCATTAGGGACTAAAGCCTCCCCTGCGGGGAGGTTGGAGGGGGAGTGGACTGGCTTTGGCATCGTCTTTATCTCCTCACTAGTTAAATATCGTTTATTGCTAAAAGTAAATTCCAGCTTATTTCTATAATACCTGCTGGCGTCGGCACCTATTATCGGCAACATATCAGGCAAATCAATTTTGCCAATGCGCCTGAAGTTCTGTGCTACTTCCTGCTGCTTATACTCCAACTGCTTTTGATAGGGCAGCATTTGCCATTTGCATCCACCGCAGGTGCCAAAATGCTGGCAAAAGGGTTGCTCCCGCTCAGCAGATAATTTATGAAAATGGGTAGCACGTCCTTCTCCCCAATCCTTTTTATTGGTGCTTACAAATACATCCACCACATCGCCGGGCACAGCACCTTCAATAAATATCACTTTACCATCTATTTTAGCCAGAGATTTACCTTCGGCTGCATAGCCTGTAACTAATACCTTTTCTAATAAATATTTTTTTCTTTTCACGTTGGCAAAAATAAGATACTCTGTTATGTTAACGATTTGTAATTTTCTTTTAGCGGC
>JAYTTM010000475.1:0-1681 GCA_043745055.1 Chitinophagaceae bacterium
AGTGCGTCTTTTACAGTGGTATTTCTTTTATACCCGGTTTTAGCCAGTAAGGTTTTGGTGAAATTGGCTTTTGATTCATTGATCCTTGAATCTTTTAAAATCAGTTGTTTTAAATTGGTAGTAAAAGTCTCATCCAATTTATCGGCAGGCGTGGGTTGCTGCTGTAAACGCTTTACAATATGGTAGCCATATCCGGTAAAAATCGGCTTGCTGATATCGCCATCTTTCTTCAAAGCAAAAACAGCTGTTTCAAATGGCAAATCAAATTTTCCTGCACCAAATTCTGCCATTTCACCCCCATTTAAATAAGTGAGTCTGTCTTCGCTAAACACTTTTGCAGTTGCTGCAAAGTCTGCGCCAGCCTGCAATAGGCCATATACCGAGTCAGCTAGTTTTTCAATGGTTTTTAGTTGATCCTGCGTTACATCCGGAGGGATGGCAAACAATATTTGGGCAATTTTCCATTTACCTGCTGATGGTCTTTCATCTGCATTTTTAAAAACATGCAAGGCGCTTTTGGTGCGGTATATTTTGCTGATATCGCCAGGCTTTAATCCGTAAACCAGGGTCTCCATTTCATAAGGTAAAGTTAGCACGGTTACATAGCCAACATCCGTGCCTTTTACCGGCATTATTTCGCTGCTTATTTCTGAAACGATCTCATCATAATTACTTTTTCCTTTTAACAATGCTTCTCTCAATTCTTCAATTGCTTTATGTGCTTTTGTAGTATCAGCTACGGACATTTTATTGTTGATGGCTACAGAAAAATGTAACAGATGAATATCTTTTTGACTTCTTTGTAAGGCTTCATCCAGCAAAGTTTCAATGGCTTTGTCATCCTGCAGGTAAGCTTCTTCTACCTGGCTGCGAAAGTTTTGCAAATCAAATTTCATTTGCTCCAGCGTATCTAGTTTTAATTCTTTAGCAGCCTGTACTTTTAATTTAAATTTTGTATACAAATTAAGGTATTCTTTCAGGGCTTTTTCTTTATCTGCTACAGGTGTTTTGTTCTTGTTATAAGCCCTTAAAAATTCATTTTTACTTACCTGGCTGTTGCCATAGGTAAACAGGGTTTGGCCAGCGGTTTTTAAAGCGGCAGCAACTACTACCAGCAACAAAAAGAAATGTTTTATCACAGTTTAGTTTGGTTTGTTTAGTTTGAAGATTTCCATTTTACCTGCAATAATTCATCCAATTGCTGCCAGGTAAGTTTTTTGCCAATGATATTTTTTTCTTTATCCAGCAAAAACAAGGTAGGCGTCATGGTGACATCGTATAACTGTCTATAACTAGCCTTTTGCGCTGCATTGTCTGCTGCTTCCATTTCTTTGGTTTGATACACATTTGTCCACTCACCCAAATTATGTTCATTGATAAATTTTGTCCAGGTTGGTTTCAGATTTTCCTTTGCATCGCCGGATAATACGCCGTACATTTTTACGCCATGCGCTTTCCAGCTGGCCTTGTAAATTGAGTCGAGCCTTGGCACTTCTTCTTTGCAGTGTCCGCAATTAGGATCCCAAAAACATACAATGGTATAATCAGCTTTTAAATTATACAAGGAGGCTGCTTTGTCACTTGTATCAATCATTTCCAGGTCGGCTGCTTTGGCACCAATTAAATTAGCCATCAACATATATGCCCTGCGGCTAATGGTTTCCTGCTGTTTTTCATTCAG
>JAYTTM010000476.1:0-6103 GCA_043745055.1 Chitinophagaceae bacterium
ATTAAACATGGAAATAAAAGTAATAGCATTTGATGCAGACGACACGCTTTGGATAAATGAACCTTACTTTAAAGAGATTGAAGAAAAATTTTGCGACCTGCTGGAAGATTACCTGCCAAGACACTCGCTGGTGAAAGAATTATTTAAAACAGAAATCGACAATCTTTCTTTATACGGCTACGGAGTAAAAGGTTTTATGTTGAGTATGATTGAAACAGCCTTACGGGTTACCAACAATACCCTCAGTATTGAGGTAATTGAAAAGGCTTTGCAATATGGCAAAGAGTTACTGGAAAAGCCAATTGAAATGCTCGAAGGTGTAGAAGATGTTTTAATTGCATTAAAGGGTAAATACCGCCTGGTTGTTGCCACCAAAGGCGACCTGCTTGACCAGGAGCGAAAGCTGAAAAAATCGGGCCTTGAACATTATTTTCACCACATAGAAATTATGAGTGATAAACGGGAATCAGATTACCTGAAACTGATTAAGCACCTTGATATAAATGCTGCTGAATTTTTAATGATGGGCAATTCGCTGAAGTCGGATGTATTGCCTGTGCTGGCTATCGGAGGCCATGGGGTACATATCCCGTATCATACAACCTGGGCACATGAAACAGTGGAGCATAAAGTGGAGCATGTTAACTTTAAACAGGTGCATCAAATTAAAGAAGTGCTGGGGTTTTTGTAAGGGGGTAAGGTGGTGAATGGTGAATTGTGAATGATTTATTATTGACGAAACAAGTCACTGTTTTTTAAAAAAGCATTAGTTGATTTATGGCTTTAACACAAATGCCTGGTAAACCTGCTTATTATTTTTTTACAACTCCCCTAATCCAATCACACATAATTTGCAAAACCTCTGGAGCAAAAGTTTCTTCCAGTTCGCCATATTCATCTGCGGAGCATTTGTTACAATGCTGAAACAAATGATTTAGCCCGGGTATTGATTGTGTTTTAAAATTGCTGTTGTTGTTTTTGGATAAAATTTTATTGATGTTGGCGAGGTTGGAAACTGCAGCCACCTGAATATCTTTTTCTCCGTTTAGAGCCAGTACCGCACAATGAACTTTACTCAAATAATCTTCCGGATTAAATTGCATAAAATACTTGAACCAGGGTAGCTGTAATTGTTTTACAAAAATACCAATGTAAGCTGCTTTACTTTTTTCATCCGTAACACCAGTAGTATTTTTTACTGCAGAGGCGGGTGTTTTGTTTTGCCAATAGTTAAAAACATCCGTAGCATTTTTTGTAGCAATAGCCGCATCTTTTTCAGCGATAATAGCCATTACCATATTTTTATAAAGTGGCCTAAATTTTTCGAGATCATTTGCCGGAACGCCTGAAGCGGCAGCCACATCTACACTTTGTGTTTCCATCAGGTTGATGATGGGGATGGCCGGTCCCGCAAGCAATACTATAAACTTTATGTCTTTTCTTTTAGCTGCAATTATTGGTGCAATCATGCCGCCTTCGCTGTGGCCAATAATACCCAGATTTAAAGTATCCGTTTCGCTCCTGCTTTTTAAGTAGTTGATACCTGTCTCAGCATCCAATGCAAAATCTGCACTGGTAGATTTGCTGTAATCGCCGGTTGTTTTTCCCTTGCCCCTGTCATCTACCCTTAGTACCGCAATGCCCTGCCGGGTTAAATAATCTGCTATTACTGCAAAGGATTTATGCTCAAAAATATTTTCGTCCCTGTCCTGCTGACCACTGCCGGTGAGCAATATTACCGCTGGATATTTTTTATCAGTTTTTTTGGAGGGATAAGTAAATGTGGCACCAAATTGAATGGATTTGTCTGCATTAAAATATAGTACATCTTCCGATTGGTAGGTATATGGTGGCTTAGGAGTTTGAGGTCGTTTAAACTCTTTTACAGTAGCGATATCACTTATTTTTTTTAAATCAAGCGGCAGGTTGTTAGCTCCCTGAAACCATTTGCCGGTAAGGGTTTTCATATCTGCACTTAACAGGCCTTCATATTTCCCATTCACCATTTTCATAATCAATAGCAGGCTGTCGCCTTTTGTAGTTACGTTGCTGCAAGGTAGGTTGTAGGCATTTTGTTTGGGACTGTCGAATGTAGCTATAAAGTTGTTGCTGCTGTCTTTTTTAATGTGAAATACAATGGGCAGTTCTGTGCCTTGTATATTTAAAGTGCCTTCCCAATTGCCGGTGATGAATTGAGATTGGGCATTAAAAAAAAGTATGAATGCGGCTATAAACAGAATCAGTTTTTTCATAAATAAAAATTATGCAGTAAAGGTAAGCCGAACAAGGGTGTGGCTGCAGTTGCCATATTGGAAAAAGTTGCCTATCAAAAAATAAACTTACTCTAAATTTTTTCCACCACAAACCTTTGCACTTTCCATTTTCCTTTGCATTGATTACATTTGGTACCACCAGTTAAACGATTGCTTATGTCACTACAAAAACCAACACTTTCTTTTTGGCAAATCATCAACATGAATGTTGGATTTTTTGGAATTCAATACAGCTTTGCATTGCAGCAAAATGCTGTAAACCCCATCTATAAATTTTTAGGAGCAGAAAATGGCGACTTGCCACTGCTGCAGATTGCAGGACCAATTACCGGGTTGTTAATTCAGCCAATTATTGGTGCTATGAGCGATAAAACCTGGCATCCACGATGGGGCAGAAGAAAGCCGTATTTTTTAGTTGGGGCAATGCTCTGCAGTATTTGCCTTTTCCTGTTTCCATTTAGCTCCACCTTGTGGATGGCAGTTGGGTTATTATGGATTTTAGATGCTGCAAATAATACAGCCATGGAACCGTACAGGGCTTTTGTGGCAGACAAGCTTGATTCAAAACAACAGCCTACAGGCTTTTTAGCACAAAGTTTTTTTACAGGCTTCGGACAAACACTTGGTACACTTTCTTTGTTCCTTTTTCAATTAATTCCTTTTTTAACCAAAGAGAGCGGAAGCAAAATTCCTTATTGGGTGTATGCATCTTTTTTCTTTGGTGCTTTTTGTAGTATTACCAGTGTTTTGTGGAGTAATAAAACAACACCCGAAATTCCACCAACGGAATTAGAGTTGGCGGAACTAAGAAGTAAAAAAATAAGTTTATCAACTCCATTTATAGAAATTGGGCATGCTATAAAAGATATGCCTTCAAATATGTGGCGGTTGTTTGTTGTGTACCTTTTTCAGTGGTTTGCTTTAAAATGTTATTGGGATTATAAAGATCTTACGATTGCCAAAACTATTTTTGGCACTTCCGATAGTTCTGTGGCCAATAAAACCTACCAGGAAGCTGTTGGCTGGGGAGGCTTAATAAGTGGTTTCACCAATATCATTACCTTTTTATCAGCCTTTGCATTGGTATGGTTTGCCAGAAAATATGGGGCAAAAATGGTACACTGTATTTGCCTTTTACTGGCAGCAGCTGCCTTATTTGTCTTTCCCCACATTGCAGATAAATACCTGGTTTTTATACCGCTCATTGGCTTTGGTATAGCATGGGCAAGCATGATGGGTGTTCCTTATCTATTAATTGTAAATGATATTCCTAAAAGCCGGTATGGCGTTTACATGGGTATAATCAATATGATGATTGTAATTCCTATGCTGATATACTCACTTACTTTCGGAAAAATTTTCAATAGTTTTTTAGGGAAAGAACCTGTTAATGCAATTTATTTCGGCGCTTCTTTTTTATTGATTGCAGCCATTGCTACTTTGTTTATTAAAAGCAGTAAAGTAAGTGATGATGCAGTGATAATGAGTGGAGGGAGCCATTAATTAAACATAAAATAACACAAAAATGAAGCCACTACCGAATATTTTCATCCTTTTACTAATTGTTGTTTGTATTGGTGCTTCTTGTACTTCTGCAGAAACAAAAAAATCAGCTTCTTCCAGCAATGATTCTTCGGGCAGCAAATGGTGGAAAGAAGCAATCGTATATCAAATTTATCCACGTAGTTTTAAAGACAGCGATGGCGATGGTATTGGTGATTTAAAAGGAATTATTTCAAAACTGGATTATATAAATAGTTTAGGGGTAACTGCCGTTTGGATTAATCCTTTTTACAGTTCGCCCAACGATGATAATGGGTATGATATAAGTGATTATCGTGGCATTATGAAAGAGTTTGGTACCATGGAAGATTTTGATGTTTTGTTAAAAGGGATGCATGACCGTGGTATTAAACTGGTAATGGATCTGGTGGTAAATCACAGCAGCGATGAACATGAATGGTTTAAGCAAAGCCGCAGTTCAAGAACAAGTCCGTACAGGGATTATTATCATTGGTGGAACGCAGAAAGAGGCAAACCTGCATACAGGTTCAGCCTGTTTGATATAAACCATGATGCATGGAAATACGATTCATTAACCAATGCATATTACCTCCATTATTTTTCCCGTAAACAACCTGATCTTAACTGGGAAAATCCAAAACTACGGCACGAAATATTTGACATGATGAAGTATTGGGCAGATAAGGGCGTGGATGGTTTCAGGCTGGATGCATTTGGATTTGCAGCAAAGGATACCACCTTTCCTGCATGGCCCGCTGGTTATGAAAAAGACTTTATGAAATATTATGCAATGGGGCCTCACCTGCATGATTATTTAAAAGAAATGAATGCGGCAGTATTTAGTAAATATAATGTGATGAGTGTGGCAGAAGGAGCCGGTAATACAATGGAGGATGCACACAACCTGGTAGATGCCAACAGAAATGAATTGAATATGGCCTATGCTTTTGAAGCGGTGGATATTGCAAAAAAAGACGGCTACAGTCTGCTTCATTTTAAACAGGTATTTACTAAATGGGACAGTGCGTTTGCTGACAAAGGCTGGCTGGCTATTTTTCTTGCCAATCATGACCAGGCAAGATTAGTAAGCCGTTTTGGAAATGATAAACCGGAATTCAGAGAGCCGTCTTCTAAAATGCTTACCACATTTTTAATGAGCATGCGGGGTACACCTTATTATTACAATGGCGATGAACTGGCAATGACCAATGCCGGGTTTAGCAAAATTGAAGATTACAACGACGTAGCAACACTGAACGAATACCAACACCAGAAAAATATTGGAGGGGATTTGAAAAAGTTTATGGAAAACGTGATGTTTAGTTGCAGAGATAATGGCCGTACACCAATGCAGTGGGACAGCAGTGCCGGCGCCGGTTTTACAACAGGAGTTCCGTGGTTAAAAACAAACCCTAACTATACATCTATTAATGTAGCAGCACAGGAAAAAGATGCCAGCAGTTGTTTAAATTATTTCAGAAAGATGGTAAAACTGCGAAAAAATAATCCAGTATTGGTGTATGGCGCATACAAATTACTTGATAAGAATAATCCTGATGTGTATGCATATACAAGGGAATTAGGAGGAAAGAAATTTTTAGTGCTCTTGAATTTTACTGCCAAAGATGCAACAGTAAAAACAGGTAGTGACATAAGTAAAGCGAAAGTGTTGATTGATAATTACAACGGATCAACAGCAAGTGAAACATTAAAGCCATACGAAGCAACTGTAATTGAATTAGCCCCCTAAATCCCCCAAAGGGGGACTTTGGAGCTGGCTAACCTGAAGTGTTTATTTAATATCTTAGAATTAGAGTTTTTGTTGGTTAAAGAACAAATGAACATGTGGAAGATAAAATATTTATTAAAGATAAAATGTACCGCTCCATCCCTTCTGGGGAAGGAGTAAGGAGGATGGGGCTAATGAATTTAAAACTTAACCATATTCAACATATCGGTATTCCTGTTACAGATTTAAAATTATCTGAAGCTTTTTATGAAAGGTTAGGATTTAAAAATGTAATGGCAACAACTTTTAAATACAATGGCGGTACTGGTAATGTTGCAATGATGCAACTAAATGAAATGGTTATAGAACTTTACCAAATGTCTGAAACAGAATTATCAGAAATAAAAAGTAGAAACAACGGTCATATAGATCACATAGCATTTGATGTAGATGATATTGATAAAACATTTGAGGAACTAAAAAAAGCCTCCTTTAATATTTTAGAAGAGCAACCTGTAGTGCTGGCATTCTGGAAAAAAGGCTGCAAATATTTTAATATTACAGGTCCGGATAATGA
>JAYTTM010000477.1:0-1677 GCA_043745055.1 Chitinophagaceae bacterium
CGGCAACAGGTGGCTGCAGATCAACAGATGTAATGCTGGTGACATTATTAAAAGCTCCGGTTATCCCAAATACATTTACGCCCAATGGAGATGGTATTAATGAAAACTGGACCATTCAATATTTAGATGCTTATCCCAATTGTAAAATACAGGTGTTTAACAGAAATGGCCAGGTTGTATATGAAGCCAATGGTTACCAGGCGCCAGGTTGGGATGGCAAATACAAGGGTAAGGAGTTGCCATTTGGTACTTATTATTATGTGATAGAACCAGGCAGTGGCAGAAAGCCGATCACAGGATATGTTACATTAATTAAGTAAAATAACCGTAGTTGTCTTAAGCAATCACCCTTTTCTTCTTGGTAATTTTTACAGCTTTTGCTGTTTTTATTTTTTTGCCAGATGAGGGCGTGCTTATTATTGCCAATGGTTTTATAGTGGAGATGCCATTGTCATTTTTTAATTCCAGGTAAAAAGTCTTTTTCTTAGTTGAACCTGATACTTCTTCCTCTACTTTTACAAATACGGAAGGGGCTGTTAATACCGATTTATCTGCTATTTGTTTTGATAAATTTTCTATATCCTGCTCGCTGTTAAGCAAGTCATTATTGAGAAATGCAATTGTAGAATTGCCTTCTTCATTACTCACTTTATTTTTCACTATCACAGTTTTCCTGAGTTTTATTACTGCATACTTTTTAACAGATGCCTGCACTGGGTTGGCATTCGCAATTAAGTCCGGCTTTTTAATACTGGAAACTATCAACTGTTTTAAAATACTGATATGGTTTGTAAAAGTTGTTTCAGCTGTAGGTTTCAGCGGCTGCTGAAAGGCGGGAAATAAAATAATTATTACAGCCAGTAAAGTCAATCCGGCAGTCATTATTTTAAATTGTTGTAGCCTGTTAATATTAGTAACAGGTTCGGCTGTAAATATTCGTTGAACTCTTTTTAATAAATTTTTTCTGCCGTTTGTTGCAGCCACAGCCAATAATAGTTTTTGTGTGCGTTGTTGTTCTATCATCACAAGGGCACTAGCATAGTCATGTTTGTTGTATTGATAATTGAGTACCCAATCATCACAGCAGTTTTCCCTTTCCTGCCTCACAATAGAACCCAGCATTCTGGCAAAAGGATTAAAAAATAGTACCAGCTCTGCAATCATTTGAAAAAAGTTAACCAGGTAATCGTTTCTTTTTATATGCGCCAGCTCGTGGATAATAATGGCTTCCGCCTGCCTGGTGCTTAGCTGGTTGAGTAATGCAACTGGCAATAAAATGATGGGTTTAAAAAAGCCTGACACGGATGGCACATCAACTTTGTGCGTGAGCCATATCTGTACATTTTTTTTAATGCCGGCGTGCATAGCAGTATGGTTTGTAAACAACCTTGTATCAATGGGAGCCTTTATTAATCCTTTGTTTCGAACTGGTAATAAGGATAGATACTGTTGAATAAAACGCAGGATATAACAAACAAGAAAAGCCAGGTACACTAAAGAAAGAAAGGGCAACAACTTGCTCATTTTTGCTGAAATATCCGGAAGAATAAATGCAATAAAATTATTGGTGGAATTAGCTGGGTTTTGGAGCAGGTTGTACTGCTGAAAAATAGTGAAGAAAAACCAGCAGAAAGAAGCTAATAAACATACAAGGCTTAGGTTGTATTTAACAAGTGC
>JAYTTM010000478.1:0-1676 GCA_043745055.1 Chitinophagaceae bacterium
AACCAATAATGGCGCACCTGTTAAACCGGATGTTCAACCAAATGGCAGCATCTGTTTTCCAACAAAGAAAGGAGCTCATTATCTAATAAATAATCTGTAATGGAAAGAAGGTTTACATCCTGTTCTTTCTTCTCTTTTAGGTAAGCAAGTTGATAATGCTTTCTAGTTAGGATAACAAGCGACCACTCTTTGGAAAGAGAAAGAAAACAAGAACTCTAAGTAAACCCATCCCCTATTTCTTAAGATGGTTTAGCTAACTTAATCAAGCATGAAAAAAAGGGTGCAGACTATACCTGCGCTGTAACAACTATAGTTTTTGCATGTATGTTAACCTAATATTTTCAAGAGATATGCCAACGCAGGTAGCGCCCTGTAAGTAAACCTCTTACAGTGGCAATAATACCAGCATCACTTCTTTTTAAAATCCCTTGAAATGCATCAATATTTTTGCGCTATTGTATAAAAAAATGCAGTAGGCGGGCCTTCAACACCAGCAGCCGTCATCTTATCTTTTAAATCTTTTGAGCTAAGAAATGCTTTGGCTTTTTTAATATCAGTTACGGCAAAAACAATAGATACCATATGGCTGTCGCTTATGCTGTAACCAAGGCTCCTGTCTATAAGACCTGCGTCCATCCTTACTTGTTTGTGGCTGTCAAACTCTTTTTTCCATGCATCCCAGTCTTTTACTTTGTGTGTCATTCGCAAACGGATTGGCAGCGAATTGGTTGAAGTATCCATCATCTGCACATCCACAAAACTAAAGTTTGGGGTACCCAACACACCACCCTTTTTCATGACATCTTTTAAATTGGGTAATTCACTAAATGCTTTTGCTTTGGCGGCATCATCCATGTGTAAAGCCACCATAACCATGTTGGGATCATCCACACCTCTTGCTACTACATAATTGTGCAGTCCATAAGCCAGCCGAACAGAATCATGGGCATCATAACCAGATTTCCATTTATCATAGTTGACCACCTTGTGATTAATTACAAATACATTGGCCGGTTTTGCAGCAGGGGTAGGCTCAACGACTTTTGCAGGGCCGTTTGTGGCTGCTACTGCAGCGGCCATAGAATCTACTGTTGCAGTTGATTCAGCTTCTTTATTTTCTCCTGAATTACAGGAAGAAATAAAAAACAGCATACATGTTGCAACACCTATTGTTGCTAAAAATTTGAATTGTTTCATTTTAAATAAATTTATTGTAAATTAAAGTTTCTTGAAGTGCTTATAAATTTAATTATACTTTTTGGGTAATGCAAGTAAAAAGAAGTTTTTTTCCTGCACCCCATTGTCCGTGTACACAGTTGTAGTTTGTATATAAGTACTTCCTTTGAAATATGCGGTGCATTATCCCTGAAACAGACGCAATAAACAATTCAGGCAAATAGCAAAATGTACAATGAGATAATTTGGTAAGCCTCATAGAGGCGACATTTTGGTAGCAAATAAAAATGGACAGCATTCCCAGCGCCGGAGGTGAGAAATTTTTTACATAAAAAAAATCACTATTGTCCGACAAAAATTTTAAATAAAGGGTGAGAAAATCTCACCCTTTTTAGTTATGTAGTAGTTCTCACACAAACAATATAACTATGGATAAAGTTAATACATTAGCCGGACAGCCGATACTCTCTCAAATATTAGATTGTATACCCTCTGCCACT
>JAYTTM010000479.1:0-6093 GCA_043745055.1 Chitinophagaceae bacterium
GCATAAAAGTATCAACTGGTTTTTAGCAAAAGCAGGATCTACCATTGCCATGGGGATACAGTGAAAACAAAGGTCCCAGGAGGCAAACCACGGGTATTCCCATTTATCAGGCATAGATAAAACATCCGCAATTTTCAAATGTTCCCAGCCTGAATTTCGCCCGTGTTTTCTTTGTTCAGGTGGCTGTATATTATTTGCATCGCCTGCAATCCATCGCTCAATATCATATTGATAAAACTGTTTGCTCCACAATAGGCCTGCAAAAGCCTGCCGTTGTATATTGGCATTTTCTTTTGATGTACCCTTTGGCAGCAGGTTGTTGTAAAATTCATCCGCTTCATTTTTTCTTTCGGTAAAAACTGTATGGAATGTGTCATCAAAAGGATGCGCTATTTCATCTTTACTTAACCGCAGATAAATTTTTTGAGATGCTCCGGCAGCAACTTCCAGCCGGTACACAGGAGCGAATTTGGTACCGGTATTTTTATTTTGTAATTGTTGATGCAGCCCGCTATCCTGGTGAACTATTGCATCATGAAAAGCATCTTTTACAAAAGGCGATTTATTGGCGTTTCCAAATACGCTTTCTGTATTGGTTTCATTTTCTGTCATCAAAATTTCTCCGGTAGCCTGATGATAAAAAAAATAACTGCCCAACCTGTCGTGGGTAGCTTTTACAACCCCTGAATCCGCTATTGACGGTAGTTTTTCCAGCACAGGCTTTTGCAGGGTATCGCCAAATTGCCACCTGTTGCGAAACCAAAGCACCGGCAGTACAACAATTGGTGCAGGCCTGGTACTTCTGTTTGTAATTTCTATCTCAACACAAATATCTTCCGCATTATTTTTGGCATATTTTACACACACATCAAAATAATTATTGTCATTAAAAATGCCCGTGTCTAACAATTCAAATTCAGGAGATGTTTTAGGCAAGCTGCGGTTTACATCAACCAGTTGCTGGTAGGGAAATTCGGCTTGTGGATATTTATACAAATACTTCATGTACGAATGCGTGGGGGTATTGTCAAGATAATAATACAATTCCTTAACATCTTCCCCGTGATTGCCTTCGCTGTTGGTTAAGCCAAATAAGCGTTCTTTTAAAATAGGATCTTTACCGTTCCACAATGCAATGGCAAAGCATAAATTTTGATGCATATCGCAAATACCTGCAAGGCCATCTTCGCCCCAGCGATATACCCGGCTACGGGATTGTTGATGCGTAAAATAATCCCAGGCATCACCGCCGGCGCTGTAATCTTCCCTAACAGTTCCCCATTGCCGTTCGCTAAGGTACGAACCCCATTTTTCCAGCGGTACTTCTTTTTTTGCATTGTTGTTTAACCGCTGCTGTTCTGCAGAAATATTTTGTTGTGACATTTTTTTTGTTTACCAGCCCTTGTTTTTCATGGCATCTTCGTTGCGAATATGATTGTGTTATTAAATTCTTTTGATAAAAGGATTTAATAATTACTCTTGTACAGTATACCATTTTTGAACATTAGCCGCATTGTTCAACCTACAATTTTTTAACTCCACCAAATTCCAATAATTCCCCCTTTACGGAACGGAGGATGTTACCCCCCTGTTGAAAACCCTTCAAACACTGTCATACCGCCATCAATAAACATACTGGCGCCGGTGATATAATCACTATCATCACTTGCTAAAAATACAGCAAGCTTGCCAATGTCTTCCGGAACGCCGATACGGTTGTAAGGAATCAGCGTCATTAAACTGTTATACGCTTCTGGTGTATCCCAGGCAGACTTATTGATGGGTGTTTTAATGGCACCTGGACAAATACTATTCACACGAATTTTTTCCCTGCCGTATTCCTGTGCCAGGCTCTGCATCAGCATTTTTATACCACCCTTGCTGGTAGCATAATTGGCGTGCCCACCCCAGGGAATCAATTCATGTACGCTGCTCATACAAATAATTTTGCCACAGGCAACGGAACGTTCGGGAAGGATACCCCGCCGTAAAAATTCTCTTATTGCCTCCCGGGCGCAAAGGAATTGTCCGGTAAGATTGATATCGATTACCAATTGCCACTGAGCCAGCGTCATTTCATGAAATTTGGCATCTCGTTGAAGGCCTGCATTGTTCACCAAAATGTCGATGGTGCCAAACTGCAGTATGGCTTGCTGAAACATGCTGATCACCTGGTCTTCTTTGCTCACATCTGCCTGTATGGCAACTGCATTGCCACCCGTTGCTTTTATCTGCTCAACCACTGCATTGGCTGCATCGGGGTTTACTACGTAGTTTACTATTACATTGGCGCCTGCTTGGCCCAAAGAAATTGCAACACCTTCACCAATGCCAGAATTGGCGCCCGTTACCAAGGCTGTTTGTCCGTTTAATTTTATTTCTGCCATACTTTTTATTTTTATGTTGATGAAACGATTATCGGTATTTTAATTTATATACTAAGATGATGCAGGCAAACACCAGCGTGACAGCATTGGCAATCATCACCGGCAGGTTGTTGCTAAAAAGGCCAAAGAGAAACCATAGTAAAGTGCCTAGTGCAAAAAGCGAATACATAAACAAAGAAATACCGCTGGTATCTTTTGTTTGAATAGTTTTAAACGCCTGTGGTAAAAAAGAAGCGGTGGTTAGTATGGCTGCCGCAAAGCCGGTAACAGTAACAATATTCATTTACTTTTTTTAAGATTAACCAGGCTGCTATTTGAAAGCCATGTTTTTACGTTATCAATATACAGCAGAATTAGGTTAACTGTTAGTTATTTGCAGAGACTCTTTCCAATAGCGGCAATCACCAGGCATTCAGCACAGCCTGGGATAGTAAGGCTTCAAGGACAGCCTACCTTTAATAAAAGCAATTCCTTCCATTTTTATAAAGTTGTTAAAAGTGTTATCATAACGTTATGTGGGGGATGGTTCTATTTACCGGTATGGCTTAAAGATGCAAAAATTGGGCTATTTTTTTGTTGAGAATGCTGAAATGTTTAGCGCAATAGCCTTAACCTTGTGATTATTTAATTGGGAGGTATTGCCGGGAATAGGTATGAGGATGGATGTATTTACATCAAAAAAGCTACTGCGTACGCCTTTTAGAGAAAGAATAATTTTCGGTGTTTATTTTCCAAAAAAAAACTACTGGTTTATTTCAAATAAAAAAAATGGAACCAGCTTAGCTGGTTCCGTTACCCTGTATAAACCTTACACAAAAACTACGTTATTTTTTCGGCATCAATACCGCATCAATTACATGTACCACACCATTTGATCCTATAAGATCTGCTGCTGTTACAGTAGCTCCGTTTATCATTACTTTACCTGCCTTAATAGAAACTGTCAATTCTTCACCTTGTAATGTTTTTACTTTCTGACCATCTTTTAAATCTGCTGCCTTCACCGCACCTGCAACTACATGATATGTTAGTATTTTGGTAAGTGCATCTTTACTTGCTGGTTTTAATAATCCATCAACTGTGCCTGCAGGCAATTTTGCAAAAGCTGCATTGGTTGGTGCAAATATGGTGAATGGACCTGCGCCTTTTAATGTTTCAACCAAACCGGCTGCAGTTACTGCTGTAACCAATGTTGTGTGATCGGGAGAACCAATCGCTATATCAATTATGTTCTTTGCGGCAGCAGGTGCTGGTGTCATTTCCTTTACTGTGTCAGCTGTTGACACAACTGTTGTCGCTTCCGCTGTTTTGGTTTCGCCACTGTTGCAGGCCGTTAATGCCATTACGCTAAATGCTGCAATGGATGCTAATGATAATAGTTTGTTTTGCATAATTTTTTTAGTTTCAAGACTAACAGGACAAATAATTAAAAGTTTAAAAAATAAAAAATAAAAAATTTTGTTCATTTTTTTGCGTTTTATTTTTAGTAAGATTAAACATAAACTGTTTGCTTATAAGAAAAAGCTAAAATAAAGCACCCGGTAAATGGCAGGCTTTAAAATGTGATACGCAGCGATTCAAAAAAATACAAATCATGGCTGCCGTTCATCTGAATTAATCAATTAGTTATACTTGGCCAAACCATTTTGTGCAATAGCTTGTTCTTAAAAAATGTATTGTAAAGTTCCTGTTTATTTAGCGTTTATAATTATTCAATTTATGGAAAAACCAGCGAGAAAATTATTGGTATTTGGAAAAGGTGACTGCGCCATGCTGCATAATCAGGTGGCAATTTTTTCGCACTTTAAAAGTGAAATGCACGAAAGAGATATCGTTATTGAACAGTTTTGCCAGGATAAGGAAAATACAAATAAATTCACCTGCTGGAATGTTCCTTCCGACAGTATATTTACGCTGGTACTTATTGGTAGAGATGGTGGTGAAAAATTCCGATCGTATAAACTGGTAACTGCAAAAGCTATATTTGATATTGTAGATGTTATGCCAATGAGGATGCAAGAAATAAAAAGCAACCATAAACAATAGTAATTTCTGTATTGATTCAAGTAAATAAACAGGTTTTCCAAAAACCTTGTTTCTTGTCTTCACGAAACCCTATCCGGGTTTATTTTTGAAAATATCTTACTCTTTGCCAATAAAAAAATCTACCAAAAAAAGTACCAGAAAAATGACAAAGATTAACAATGGGAGAAGCAGTGATTTGTAAATAGGTGATTGCTGTAAATAAAAATACAGTACCATCAATTCAACACAACATTATAAATAAACAACTGCATTTACTGTTTAGTTACATTTTATTTTCCCTGGCAGTTTTTTCTCAGCAAAATAGTAGCTCAATACAAAGTTTGCTTTGCAAACGGGGTATCTATTTATCTTTTGATGAAATAGCCAACAATGCCCCGGGATACTCCGACAATTTTGAGATTAACGAAAGAACAAGATTTTTTTAGAGAAAAGACCTGCGCCTGCTTATACTCCGTTACCAGCAATTGATTAAACCAATTTCGGTTCAAGTTCCAACAACCAAAACGTAGCAATTGATTTATTGTAAATCTCCCTTTTCTCCTTCAATCCATCTTTCCAGCATCACCCGTTCTGATGGAGTCTGGTGCGTTCCATCGGCTAAAATATCCAGAAATTTATCCCAAAGATTCTTCTCTTCTTTAAATTCTTTTTTAAAATTCACCAGCGCTTTATAATAATCATTTTGGTACTGCACAGCCTCTTCGTATGTAAATTCCGGTGGAATCTGATCTACAATTAGCTTGGTAATTTTATTTAGTTCATCCGGGGAATATTTTTCAATCATTTGCAGCAGAACCCTGCATGAATCAACATGATCAACCAGCGATTGCACAAGTGGTTGTTCTGTATGTACAAATGCTGAATCCCATTTAATAAATTGTGTTTCGGGTAATACTTGATATCCCGTACTTATTAAATTTTTAACGCCCAACTTTAATTGTTTTATATCTAAACTCAATTGCTGCCAAATCTCAGCTATACCAGCTGTTTCTTTTTTCTCAATATTTTCTTTGGCAGTGTTCAACAGGTTTTTGATACCTGTAATGGCCTCTGTAACTGCTGCTGTCATTAGGTTAAACGTGTTAACCCCTCCTATCGCTGCATATTCCTCAATAATCAGCAACCCTTGGTTGTGCAGTTGATCCAGTTCTTTTTCAATCAAAAGCAAATGAGTATAATCCTGTAGCAGTATAGCGCTAAAATTTTTTATTGAGAGTAGTGCTCTAAGTCCCGGATTGTGGCTTCTGTTAGCTGTGTTTGATGAAGTGCCGTGCTCAACCGCTATTTTAAGGTCAACCTGTATTTCTAATTCGTCCATGTTGATTGGTTTATTTGATGGTAAAATTTTCAATAGGTAAAGGTTTATCAATTAATCAACCTGAACATTACATAATTTCTTTTTAAAGTTGCAGATTCCACACTTTGTAGTGGAGGTTATGTTGGGAATGTAAATACTATGCTCTTTAATCCCAAAATGCTTTCCTTTTAGGCGCCACTTAACCGCCCGTGCGCATTACCTCCGTGAGACAAGTTGCTGAAAATTGGTTTGATGACGGGAAGATACTGCAGTGAAAAATACTTGCGCTAATTGAGCCAGGCGCAGGAATGCGACTTAGCTATTTGTGTTAGGGTTCCTTCACCAAATTGTTATTGATTCTTT
>JAYTTM010000480.1:0-1668 GCA_043745055.1 Chitinophagaceae bacterium
GGTTGACAACCCTATAATACACAGCGACAATTTTAATTGAACCCAATGCAACCGCGGCGAATAAAGGATAAATTTTATCAAATACCTTTGCACTATGCAAAGCAATCTGTTAGATGTAATTATCATTGGTGGCGGCCCTATTGGCCTTGCCTGTGGATTAGAAGCAAAAAAAGCCGGGCTCAAATACCTTATCATTGAAAAAGGAACGCTGGTTAATTCCCTGTACCACTACCCGGTAAACATGACCTTTTTTAGCACCAGCGAAAAACTGGAAGTAGGCGGTATTCCTTTTGTAAGCAACAACCCAAAGCCCACCCGAAATGAAGCTTTGGAATATTACCGCAGGGTCGCAGTGTCTGGCAGCTTATTAATTCATCTTTTTGAGGAAGTGCAGGTGGTAAAAAAAACAGGGGATCATTTTATAGTAACTACTCAAAAACAAACCTATCATACCATTAACATTATTATTTGCACCGGCTTTTACGACATTCCCTATTTGCTGAATGTGCCTGGTGAGGATTTACAAAAAGTTAAGCACTATTACAACGATCCGCATTTTTATGCTTTTCAAAAAGTGTTGGTGGTAGGTGCGGCCAACTCTGCCGTTGATGCTGCATTGGAAACATATCGCAAAGGGGCAGACGTAACCATGGTGATAAGGAGCCAAACCATCGGCGATCGGGTAAAATATTGGGTAAAACCTGATGTGGAAAACCGCATAAAGGAAGGCGCTATCAAGGCCTATTTTAATTCTAGCATAGCTGCCATCCGGCCAACAGAAGTGGATATACAAACCCCTGATGGGTTGCTTACCATTGAAAATGATTGGGTACTTGCCATGACTGGTTATCAGCCAAACCTGTCTTTTCTCAACAGCATGGGTATTGAGTTAAGTGCAGATGCGGTTTGCAAACCTGCCTATGATGAAACTACTCAGGAAACAAATGTGCAGGGCATTTACCTGGCAGGTGTAATTTGTGGTGGTATGAATACGCATCGCCTGTTTATTGAAAACTCCAGGGAACATGCGGAGAAAATTATCGGTGATATTGTTGGTAAGAAAGCATTTGTAAAATAATGCAACAAAACCATTCAGGCGCAGGAATCCGTTCTCTTTCCTTTGTTATTAAAAAAGCTATCTCTACCGAAAATATTGATTTAAAATTTTGGGCAGAAAAAACGCTGCAGTTATTAAAACTGCGGCGTTTTTTATCTGGAGAATTTCTATTTGAATGAAAAACGAATTACCCCGTTTTTCTTTTCATCAGATTCCATTCTTACTTCATACAGCTGGCCATCGCAGTACACTTTCATCAAAGCAGTGTTTGGTGGAATGCTTCCAAGATTATCTGCATACATCACCAGTTCGTTGCTGGCATTTTTAATGGCCTTTAAATTGATGGTTATTGCTTTTTCTGTAAGCTTTTGTTTACTGCTGATTACATTGCCATTAAAATAAATGGTTACTTCATCACCATCTACATCGCCATTGTCATACAATTCAATTTTTATATCAGCCGATTTTATGTCAATATTTTTCATCACTACATTCTTCCGGTTGCCAGTAGTTGTTTCATATTTGGGATCATATTTTTCCGGCATTAAAGTAGCAATCATCAAATTATTTCCACTCAGGTAACTATTGGCAACTTTCTTTATATCGGCTGT
>JAYTTM010000481.1:0-6064 GCA_043745055.1 Chitinophagaceae bacterium
ATCAGGGTTCAGGCGCACAGCAATTATTGTAAAGTTCATTTTACAAATAATACGGGAGCTGTTGTTGTGTCGAAAGTACTCCATCTGGTGCAGGCAAAATTACCTGCTGACATGTTTGTAAGGGTGCACCGCAGCCACCTATTGAACAAGCAATACATCAAGCAGGTATTTGGTTCGCATTCCAAAACCGCTGAACTATTTAATGGAGAATTTATTCCCGTAAGCAGGCGAAAGCGGGGGCTATTTGGGTAAGTAAATTTAATAGATTTCAAACACCTTTTTTAAAATAATCAAATTCCTGAACACATAATAATGCTCAGGGAAAAATAATCAAAATACCAAACCAACTTTTATGCTTAAACTTTCCCTTCGGTATACTTTTACCATGTTTTGTTTATTTTTTGTTATGACAGTTTTTAGCCAAAACTCAAGAAAGGATACACTAGTAAGTACAAATCCTTTATACTGGAAACCACAACCAGGCTGTTCTACTTTTTATTTACAATTATGGGGTGGTGGAGCTGGAGGTAACGCTAATTGGCCATCAGGTCAGTATTTTTACAATGGCACTGGCGGAGGAGGTGGAGGTAGTTTTTCGGAAAGTAATAACTATATAGTAACTCAACAAACCCAGACCAACGGATATCTTTATAAAGTAGGTTTGGGGGGCGCTCTCTATCAAAATGGTACTAATAGCTACTTTGCAAATTGCTTTGCTTATGAGGGAACTACTAGCGGCAATGCCCGAATAAAATCGCCTATTGGGGGTGAGGTAAAAGCTTCGTATTACGGCGGAAATGGAGGACAAAGCTGGCGTAGTGTCTTTGGTAGCATTTGGCATGGAGGTGGTGGAGGTTCTGGCCGGGTAAATGACGAAGCGGCAAGTGGACAAACCGCCGGGGATGGATACAATGGCTATGGGGGCGATGGTACCGCTGGTGGAGGTAAAACAGGTGAATATCAGCCAGGAATTCCTGGTGGCGGAGGTTCAGGTGACCAGGCAGGTGCAAGGGGCGAAATACGAGTTTTTTGGACATGCGATTATATACCAGGACAGATAGGCAATCAACATACTGTTCCTAATCCCGCTGAATTACCTGCTGGTACAGATTTTATAACTAACGTTACCAGCCCAACAGGCTTTGGTTACAATATCACCTGGGAAGACAGCATTGCTGGCGGTAAATGGAATACTATAACTGGCGCAAACCAGTTAACATTTCCAATACCTGTATTAACTCAAACCACTTGGTACAGAAGAAGAATTAATGGTTGCGATCCTACTAAAAATTTGACGAATGTTATTCAAATTACCGTTTTTAATACAGTAAATAATGAAAGTGATGGTCTCATATCCGGCTCTGTACTTACCAGTAAAAACAGTAGTCCGGTTCCTGGAATAAATATGATTATCACAAGAATTACTCCGTTAAAGGGCAGTCCTGCCAATTATACCGCTGTTAGAACAACCGGTAGTGACGGAAAATATAGTTTAGAAGGCATATTTTACGGTAATTACAATGCTCAGTTTGGAGGAGACTCTATTAATGTAAGATACACCATAACGCCAAGCAGACTTGGGCATGTTTTTATACCGTCAAGTCAAACGGTTACGCTAAACAACGGATCAAGTTCTAGGCCCACTATCGATTTTAAGGATACTGCCGTGTATTCAATTAGTGGCAATATTTCTCAAAATTGTATTGGTTGTACAGGCCCTATTAACAGTTTTGGGGTTGGCAATGTAAAAGTTTCTCTTAATACTCTTGGCGTATTTGATCCTTCTACAGATTCGCTGAGCGATAATTATGATAATATTGGAAGGTATAGTACGGTAGTGGTGGATCCTAAAATATATACATTTACCCCGGTATATTTAAACCATAAATTTTCCCCGGCATCCAATACGATTAATATATCAAAAGACACAACTGGAATAGATTTTCTTGATACAACTACCCACCAAATTTCTGGTAAACTTACTGATATAGCAGGTAAACGAATTGGTGCTGGTACGCTTGAATTTAATGGGATTTTCGCAAGAAAAAATAAGACATCTATTTCAACTTTTAGAAAACTTACTACCATTGCTGCGAATGATAGCACGTACACTGTAAGACTGCCAGCAGGTACTTATGCTATAACAGTAAATACTTTTACATGCCCCTATATTCAAACTGATCCCCGGTATGTAACAGAAACTGACGTAAAAACTTTCTTTAACGATAAAGGCAAAGAACCACTTATTTATGCGGATACTATTGATATCGTCAGAAATTTGGTGTATCACAGGCCACCTGTAGTAGTTGTTACAGGGCTTATAGATACTTTTTGTAATAGTTCAGACAGTACTAAACCAGGAATTATATTTAAATCCAACATACGCAAATATATTAAGGCAGATGTTTTTGAAGGGCCAGCCTCACTCAATAACCGGGTACAAACCAGTAACCCATTATTGGTAGATTCAAGTGCAGCCAATAAAGGAGATTTTTTACAACTGCTCACCAATGTCACCAATCGATCCGCTTCAGGCAATCCAGATTACATATTTCTACGACTTAAAAGTGCGGCACCCATGCTTGATACCTTTTTGATACCGGGTGCCCCTAATACCAGCGCTCCATATAAAAAGAATTTTGAAATAAGGTATGTTGACAAATATGGTAGAGAGGCTACACCACAAATACGCAATGCTACCGTAACGGGTACATTTAGTCCGGCATCAACTTTTGTAACTTCATTTCCTGAAAAGCCTTACCTCATTTTACATGCCCCGCCTGGCGACGAGAGTTACAGTTATTGGAGTCAAGGGAACACGGCAGAAACTGTTAGTAGGTACTCAGTGGCAAAGGATTCGTCACGTAATGAATTTGCCAATATTTCTTTTGGTCCTTTAGTAAGTATTACAGCCGGAATTGTTTCTTTTGATGCTCAAATTGTTGCAGGTTTAGATTTAAACCGCACTCGTCGTTCATCCTCCGTTACTGGCAAAGAAGAAGTAACCAGTATAACGAATAATGTTACCTTTCAAACAAAGAAGACTGATATTTTCATACAGGGTAATTCTGGCGATGTATATGTAGGGGCTGGTAAAAATTATAAAGTAGGGTTTACCACTACAATTGATTTTGATGAAACGCAGCCACCCGGTGGCTGCCTGATAAAAGAGCAAACTGTTCCGTTCATCTCGCCAGATAGTTACAGAACTGAATTTGCATACGCAGAAGACCATATTTCTAATATTATTATACCTACCCAACAAAACCTTGCAGATCAGGCAACTGATGATAAAAAAAGAAAAGATGCACTTCAACAGGTTAGCATTTGGCAACAAGTAATCAAAAATAATCAGGAAAATAAAAAGGCTGCAAAGTTGAAACTCAACCGCTCCTTTTCTAACGGTGTTATAATTGAGGAGTCTCAAACTGGCAGCCTGTCAAAAGCAAATACACTTACATACAATGTTTCAGTAGATACGTCTATTGCAATTAAATTAGGCTTGTATTATGCAGGTATCGGAGGAGATGGTGGCACGGATGTTACCATTAGTGAAACAACGGGATATGATGGTTCATCTACAAACACTACCAGCACTACAATGGGTTATCATCTTGAAGATAATGACAGGGGCGACTATTTTTCTACAGATATTAAAATAGATCCGGTGTATGGCACACCTGTATTTGATCTTGTGGCAGGTACAAGTAGTTGTCCTCCGGAAGCAGGTGCACAAAACAGGGATGTTCCCCAGATAATTTCTGGTGATTTGCGTTTTGATAATTTGAGAGTAGATACGAGTTTTGTCTTTACAATAAACCTCACCAATAAAAGCGAGAGTCGTGAAAGCAGATTTTACAACCTTTCTGTTGATGGTACTACTGGGGAAGGATTACTGTTTTCTAATTCTAATTCCAGCAACCTAAAATCGATTATAGCAACATATAACCTGGCTTATAATCAAACCTTGCCTGTAGATATTGAAGTGAAAAAATTTAATTCAAGTAATAAAACTTTGTCATACCCAAATGTAGAGTTTTACTTAACTGATCAATGTCAGGTTGATAATGTATTTGTTCCTAATTCTACCAGTACCGCTAAAATAACTTTTAATTATGCAAGCCAATGTGGAGGAATTACCCTTGCCTCTCCAACAGAAGGTTGGGTGGTTAATACCGCCAACCTTAATACGCTACCGATAACAATGAGTGGTTACCTTCTTAACAGTATTGATAGTGTGGTGCTGGAATATGTAAAATTAGATTCTAAAATATGGAATACCGGTTTTGTTGTAAAAAAGGCAGACTTCACCAGTCCTACAACTTTCACCAAAAATTGGGATGTTACCTTCTTACCAGATACCGTTTATAATGTACGGTTAAGGCTGGTTTGTCAAAACGGAGATATGATATATAGCAATTATGCTGCTGGTGTAATAGATAGAAAGGTACCATCTCTGGTAGGTAAACCTCAACCAATTACCAATAAGTATAATCCTGATGGTGGAGAAATTTCCTTTGCCTATAGCGAACTTATAAATGAGACGAACCTTAACCAGGGTGCTGTAGAAATGATACGTAGGTCTAACAACTTGCCAGTTCCTGTTTCGGTTAGAACGGAAAATGGAAAACTAATCATTACGCCGGTAAATAGCCTGGGCAATACTATTGACAGCTTCCGGGTAATTGTAAAAAGCATTGCAGACCTAAATGGCAATTTAAAAATAAAACCAGACACTTCTTTCTTTAAACTTGACTTTACCCCTCAGGTAATCTATACAGGCACCAATGTAGCAAAAGTATATGCAACCCCTGCCTCCATTGCAGAAAACAGTACAGGCAAAATGGAACTGCACTTTAAACTAAAGGAAAAAGCGACAAAAATAACCAAGGTTTATTTCAACCTCACGGGTAATGCTACCTTCAATAATGATTATACTATTGCTTACGACACAATCCAAACTCAAGTTTGTGATTCAGGATGTGTTAATAAAGTAAAAATAGCGGTGCTAAACCAGTTTGCAGGGTATCCGGGATTTGTAAATATAGATTCCAACAAAACAGAAGCAATCATTTACATCGATCCCACAGAAGATGCAGAAGTTGAAAACAGCGAATCGATAATTATAACTCTCATTAATGGCACAGAATATAAATTAACCGATTCTTTAAGTGCAACAGGTACGATTCTAAACTCAGGCATACCTTGCCCACCAGCTAATGTGTTATATGTTAACAGCAATGCTGCCGGTAATAAAACAGGCACTAGTTGGCAAAATGCTTTTACTGCACTAAAAGCCGCTTTAGCAAGTACCTGCCCGAATGTTACCCAAATATGGGTGGCCAAAGGCACTTACAAACCTACTACCAACACAAGCAGGGACTCTGCTTTTACCCTTAAAAATAACCTGGCCATTTATGGAGGTTTTGCAGGTACGGAAACACAGCTAAGCCAGCGCAACATTCGTATCAACCCAACTATTTTAAGTGGTGATATCGGTGTAGCCAATAGCAATACTGATAACTCTTACAATGTTGTCCGCAATCTGTACAATGGCCTTAACAGCACTGCCATACTCGATGGTTTTACTGTGACGGGTGGCAATGGTAATGGAAGTGAATTTGGTTCTTACGGTGCTGGTATAATTAATGTTAATAGTACAGCATCCTTTTACAACTGCTCCATCATTGGAAACTATGCGGCAATCTATGGAGGCGGTATGTATAATAATGGTGCGTCGCCCCTTGTAGTAAACAGCGTGTTTGCCGGTAATACAGCACTCTATGGTGGTGGTTTGTATAATGAAAGTGCTGCCACCAAACTCATTAACTGTAGTTTTTCGGGTAACCTGGCAACTGAAGAAGGTGGTGCGGTATCTACTTATGGTGCGGTTATACCCGAAATCACCAACAGTATTTTATGGGGGAATAGTTCGGGAATTCGCAACGCAGGTGGCGCTGCCCCGGTAGTTACTTACAGCATTGTACAGGGTGGCTATGCTGGCACTGGCAACCTCAATGTTGACCCGCTGTTTATTTTGCAACCTGCCCCTGCATTGGGCAAT